>JBKJLB010000363.1:0-5418 GCA_046597075.1 Pelobium sp. | reverse complement strand
CCTTTTTTGTTAATTCATAATTTGAGTTTCCCGTTGTACGGTTTTTAAAGAGTAGTTTTTATCGAAATTTTTAATAATCTCCAAAATACTTTGAACGCTATTTATATAAAAAGCTTGGTTGATGTTCTGAAACTCATCCGTTTCTTTGTGGTAATCTTTATGATCTTCCACACCAAAATAAATAAAAGGAATTTTTTTAGCGTAAAACGAGCCATGGTCACTTTGGTAGGTCCAATCATCGTTGCCTAATTTTGGATCGTCATGACCGAATAATATTTTTGGTTCATTGGTCTTTGTAAAGATGAATTTCTTTAATTCTGGAAACAAAAAGGTGCCAGAAGCATAAAGTTCATTTACTTCATTATGAGCAATCATATCCATATTAATGTTAATTTTTATATTCTTTAAATCAACCGGTGGGTTAGCAACAAAATATTTAGAACCTTGTAGACCCATTTCTTCCGCATCAAAAGCACAAAAAATTAAGGTATGTTGTGGCTTGTTTTTAGAGAAATACTCGGCGTAAGCCAAAACTGCACAAGTGCCAGAAGCATCATCATCAGCACCATTAAATATTTTTCCATTTATAATCCCAAGATGGTCGTAATGCCCTGAAATAACTATAACCTCATTTGTTTTACCTTGTATATAACCTACAACGTTTTTTCCATTTATTTTCTCACCTTTTTTATTAGTGAAGATAAAAGGCTGCTTAAAATTTGGATAATAAGTTGCAATTCCTAGCTCTTTAAATCGATTAGCAACAAAATTTGCAGCCTTTTCACCACCTTTGGTGTCTGTTTTTCTTCCTTCGTATTTATCGTCAGAAAGTTCTTTTAAATCGGCCAAAACTTTAGTTTGACTGATTTTTTGAGAGCAGCTCATCATTGGAGTGATGATGAGTAAAGCAATAAATATTTTTTTAATCATTATTATTTAAGCTTAAGGCAGAAAGCTGAATGCTAAAGCCAGTTTTGAATTTAAAGAACGTAAAATACTAATAAACTATATGAAGTTAAAAAGATAATATTGTATGGATTATTGAGAATTGTTCATAGCTTATAGATTATGGTTCATGGTGATAGGGTTTATTTCCTATTGTCCTTAGCGTATTAATTATGATTTATGGATTGACGTTACTTAAAAACCATGACGATTCACCATGAACTATGATCTATTCGCCATCAGCCTCACACCTCTACGCCACTTCTCTTAAATCCACAGCAACCACTCTAGATACGCCTTGCTCAACCATCGTCACACCATATATGATATCTGTACTGGCAATGGTTTTTTTATTATGAGATACCACAATGAACTGTGATTGCCCAGAAAAAGTACGAATAATATTATTGAATTTATCAATATTGGAATCGTCCAAAGGAGCATCTACCTCATCAAAAATACAAAACGGAGCAGGTTTTAAAAGGTAAAGAGAAAAGAGAAGAGCAGTAGCAGTTAGTGTTTTCTCGCCACCAGAAAGTTGATTAATAGAAAGTGGACGTTTACCTTTTGGACGAGCAATAATATCAATATCAGACTCTAAAGGCTGATCTGGTTGTGAAAGAATCAAATCGCAATTGTCTTCTTCATTAAATAAAGACCGAAATACTTTCATGAAGTTTTCTCTTACTACATGGAAAGCTTCCATAAATTTCTCTTTAGCGGTATCATCAATTTCTTGGATGGTTTGCAATAAGGATGCCTTGGCTTCTAGTAGATCTTTCTTTTGAGCTTGTATAAAGTTAAAGCGTTCATCCATTTCTTGATAAGCTTCCATTGCCATTGGATTTATTGCCCCAAAACCATCTAATGAATTTTTGATTTTTTCTACTTTATCTTTTAAATCTTCCTCGTTTTCATCCTCTGGTGGTTCACCGTCAATTAAATCTTCTATATCAATATTGAATTCAACAGATAAACGCTCTTTTAAACTATTGAGTTCTATTTTTAGATTAGTTTTTTGATCTTTTATCTCATTACTTAATACCTCAGAAATTTCACGATTTTTTCTCAACTCAGTTAGGTCTTTTTCTAGCTCGGTGATGATACCACGAGTTTCATAATGGTCTTTTTCTGCTTCCTGAACCGCTTTTTCCATCTCATCTTTTTGCTGATACATGGCAAACAAATCTTCATCGTTGTGATCTACATGCTGAAAAACCTGGAGAATATTCGCTTTCGTTTGCGCTAAATCGGTTTGATTTTTACTTACTCTTGTTTCTAAATTTTCTAACTGACTTTCACGGTACTCTAAATCTTTTTCTATGCCAGCAACCTTATTTTTTTGTTGATGATATTTTAAATTATCAGTATTATACGATGAAGAGCGGACCGTTAAAAACTCACTTAACTCTGCATAAGCATTTTGTTGTACAATTAATTGGCTATCAAATTGAATTTTTTGTTCTTTTAAATGATTGATTTTTGGTGTGATTTCTAAAATAGATAGTGAAATATTACCAAGTTTTTGCTCAATGTCTTGCCGTCTGTTCTGACTGTTTTTTATAAACGATTGATATTGTTCCTGTTTCGTTTTAACAGTCGTTAGCTCGTTTTGAAGCAGGTACACTTCTTTTTGAAGCTGCTGTATTTCGGTATTTTTTGACGCCACTTTTAAAGAAGAAATTTTGATCTGTTGTTCTTCAACTATGTTTTTTAAATTTCTAATTTCTGTTTCTAACAACTTTATCTCCTTTGCTAGATTATCCAAATTCTTAGCTCGCCCTATTCTTTTACCTTCAAACAGTCCAATAGATCCTCCTGATAAAGTATATGCGGTTTTATAAAATTTTCCTGATTTACCAATTAATACCAAACCTTTTGGGAGTGTCTCAGCGTTTAAGTTTTTTTCTTGTTCATCGTCAATCAAGTAAACATTTTGCAAAAGGTATTGGCTTAAAGCCTGATATTTTCGATCAACCTCAACTACACCTAAAGCCGAAACACCTAAATCAAAATCAATTTTAGATGAACCTTTAGTCTCAATATTGCCAAGAATAAAAAAATTTGCTTTTCCTCTGGCAGCATTACTCAATAAACGAATGGCTTCTATGGCATCTTGATAATTTTCTACCACATAATGATTCATCAACGGTTCTAAAAAATTCTCGATAGCAATGCGGTAATCTTCCTTGCAAAAAAGAATGTCGGAAAGGAGTGGAGCATTCTTGTTCCATTGTGAATTTTTCTTTAAAAAGCGAATAGACTCTGGAAAACCTTCTAAATTATCAACCAAACTTTTGGTGAGGTTATATTCGTTTTGTTTAGCATCTACTTTTCTTGATGACTGGTTTAGGGAGTCCTTATTATCATTTAAATCCTCTTCAGTTGCTTTCAACAATTCTTGTAAATCATCTTCTTGTTTTTGAAGATGTTTAAATTCATGCGCTTTACTTTCTAGTTTGGTGGTCAATTCAACCACAACTTTATTAAATTCATTTAATTCGATTTCTCTACTACTGGTATCCTCTACGTTTCTTCTACTTTCTTGCGTTAAAGCTTCTTGTTGGATATGAAAAATATCTAATTCTTTTTCGCTACTATAAACTGAATTTTGAATTTCATTTACCGTTTTTTGCTGAACATCTAAAGCTGCTTTCCCTGATTGTTGCTGAATTCTGAGCTCATTTACCTCTTCGTTTAAAACGTCTAATTCTGATTTAATTTTAGACAGAATTTGCTCTTCATTCAATTGATCTTCTAATAATCGCTTCTTATTGTATTCTATATGTTGAACTTGATTTTTATCTTTTTCTAATTCCTCCGTTAGTCGGAGTTCTTTGTCTTGCAAGAATTTAAGCTGCTCATTCTTTACTTTTTTATCACTTTCGTATGCTCTGATTTTAGTTACAAAATCATTGGTTGCTTTTTGTTGAATAGATAAGTTTTTTTCTTTAGTTAAACTGCTAAATTTATGTTTTTGAATGCTTGCGTCTAACTCATCAATCTGGGTAATTAACGCAGTTTTATCTATATTTTGATTGAGCTCCTGTGCTGCTAATAGCTCTAATGATTTACTAAAATTCGCAATTTTAAATGAAGCAAGTATAATGCTCAGATTTTTGTATTGCTCTTTTAAACGATAGTAACGCTCAGCTTTTTTAGCTTGATTCTCTAAAGTTTTTAGGTTTTTATCAATCTCGAATAATAAATCATCTACACGAGATAAATCTGTTTCAGTATCTTTAAGTTTATTAAATGTTTGTTTTTTGCGAAGTTTATATTTAGATATTCCAGATGCTTCTTCAAATAAATTTCTTCTAGAACCCTCTTTATTGGCAATAATTTCGTCTATCATTTTCAGTTCAATGATAGAGTAGGAGTCGGCGCCAATACCAGTATCTAAAAATAAATCAGTGATATCTTTCAAACGACATTGAACGTCATTTAAGCGATATTCAGATTCTCCAGTTCGGTAAAGTTTTCGCGTAACCGTTACGGTGGAAAACTCGGTTGGTAAAATATTTTTGGTATTGTCAAAAGTTAAAGAGACCTCCGCCAGATTTGCAGGCTTTCGATTTTTTGTGCCATTAAAAATGATATTCTCCATCTTCTCAGAGCGCAACATTCTAGTACTTTGTTCGCCCAAAACCCAACGTATAGCATCTACCACATTTGATTTACCACAGCCGTTAGGCCCAACAATAGCAGTTACTCCTTCATTAAAATGAATGGTAATTTTATCTCCAAAACTTTTAAAGCCTTTAATTTCAAGCTTATCTAACTGCATGCGTGGTTTTTAATAGAAGGCTCAAAATAAGGATTTTTGATTAAAGCTAAAATATTATTGAATAGCGATTTTGTTTTTAAAATATTGAGTTGAAACTGAGTAAGATAAAATGATTCTTCTAAATGGATTCCTTCAGAAAAAGGAAAACCCGCGTTGACTAGAACCAGCGGATTTTGAGGGAAAGCATTAAAGGGATGAATCTGCCATAAGACTATCGGAAGCGACAAAGGTTAAATTTATTTTCAAATAAAAAACATATAAAATAAAAAAGCCGCTATCTAACGAAAGCGGCCTTTAAATCTTTAAGGATTTTAAAATTACATTGCAGCAGTAGTATCTACCATAACAGTAGATGAATCACCAGCAACAGTATCAATAGCTGAAGTATCAACAGTGATAGAATCCATAGAAGCTGAATCTGTAGTTTCTTCAGATGCTTTATTTGAATTACAAGCAACAACTGTCATAGCAATAGCTAAAGCAAAAAATCCGATTTTGAATAAGTTTTTCATGTTAATTTCTCTTTTAATTTGTGATTAATTTCATTGTTAATACACGTAACTTAAAAAGGTAACCCATTACAATAGTTTTTTTTTATTTTTTTTGAAATTCTATTTTTCTACTTGTAAAGAATTAATATTGAGACTATTTGTAATAAATAATAGTTTTAATTTTTTTTTACGGAT
>JBKJLB010000142.1:0-6317 GCA_046597075.1 Pelobium sp. | reverse complement strand
ACTTCCTTCACATCATTTGCCCTTCCTTTTACAAAAAAACCTTCTTTAGGCTTGTGTAATTGGTTTATTTTTTCTGAAGGATAAGCCCCATAAATATGTATTTGAGCATCAGGTAATTTTTTTCTGATTAAAGGCCAAATTTCATTTTTTAGAAAAATTATTGCCTGATAATTGGGCTCGTGAAGGAAATTGCCAATCGAAACAAAATGCTCCCTTTCTTCAAACCCTAACCATTTTTGCTGTTCATCTTCTAAAATCTGCGGAAGCATAAAAGGGAGGTAAAGCAATAAAGACCCATCAATTTTAAATTGCTGTGTCAATACTTTCATTTCAAAAGAAGAAATGATCAAAGACAAATCGCATCTTAAAATACTGGCAATCTCTCTTTTAGCTAAATCTTCTAAAATAATATCCTCTAATCTAAAGTCTCTATTTTCTTTAAAAGCTTTTTGGCGGGCAGCTCGCAAACAATGTAAATCTTCGGTATCTAAAATTTTCATCGCATCAGGGCAGTTTTCTGTTACTCGCCAGCTAAATTGCTCCTCGGTCATAAATCGATCGAACAAAACCAAATCAGGATTTAAGTTTTTAACGAATTCATCAAAACTAGCATCGTTTAATTTTATACTCACTTTATCTACCCCTAATGAAACTAAATCCACCATAAAATCACTATCAGCAGCAGCGCTAGCAAAAGTGATTTTCCATTTTTGTTTTTGAAAGGTTTTGATAATTTGTATCATCCTACTGCCAGCAGCCGATGATTTGGGCTCTGGAAAAACAGTTCCAATTATTAATATATTTTTGATGGGTTTCATTTCGTTTCTATTTATTGCGATAGTGCTAATTTGAATATTTTCGCTACCGCGGGTTTTACTTTTTTTTCCGCAAAAAAAGTAAACAAAAAAACTCTCCGCTGCGCCGCTTGCTTTTAATGTTTCTACTTTGGCTACAGCATATTTGCCGCAACCGCCAAGGCGGATTTTAAGGTTAACAATTTGTAACTGTTGGCTAGACTATACGTTATATCAAATCTCATTAAAAACCAAATTCCCTTTTTCTAAAAAACTCAAATCAACTTTCTTGTTAAAAATTCCATAAACGGATGCTCCGCTCCCACTCATTAATGCAAACAAAGCTCCAGCATTTAGTAAAGCTGCTTTTACACCTCTTATCTGAGGATGATTCTTCAAAATATGTTCTTCAAAATCATTGGTGATTTTTCCTTGCCATTCCTCTAAAGGCAATTGGACTAATTCTTTTATAGATTGTTGTGGGTACTGCGGTTTCACTCCGCGGTAAGCTTCGCCCGTTGAAACATGAACCGGCGGCATCACCAAAGCCAAATGATACTTAGATAAATCCAATTCAACAGTCTCAAAAACATCCCCTTTTTCATAGGCAAACAAAGGTTTATTTTCGATAAAAAAGGCACAATCAGCGCCTAATTTTCTACAATAGTTTTGCATCGCGTTATTATCCAGCGAAAGCTGAAACTTTTCGTTAATTAGTTTAATGAAGAAAGCCGCATCAGCCGAACCACCACCCAAACCAGCCCCAATTGGAATTTGCTTATGCAAATGAATTTTAATGTTGGGTAAATCGAAATCTTTCCTCAATAAACCATAAGCTTGTAAACACAAGTTTTCGTTGGCATGTCCCGGTATTTCTATTCCCGAAGTCTCAAAACTCATCTCAGCGGCTTCGATGACTTCTAAAGCATCCTTAATTTGTACTGGATAGAATATGGTTTCGATGTTGTGGTAACCATCTGAACGACGGCTAGTGATATTTAACCCAATGTTGATTTTCGCGTTAGGAAAGGTGATCATCAATAATTAACAATTAGGAGTTTTGCACATTAATAGGATAGCAAATATAGATTAATTTAATTTGTAGGTAGAAAAGTACATTGTCAAAAAAGTCCAAATAATAACTTGGGCGTTTTAAAACGCTTTCCACTGTATCTTTTTTATTTGTCCTTCGACTCCGGTCAGGGTGACAAATAAAAAAGGATGCCGTTTCAATCGTTAACGCACCTGTATAATCGCAGATTCATTTGTGTGAATTTGTGCAATTCGTGGCAAAAAAAACCGCAAAATAAAAAAATAAAAAATGAAGCAATATTTAGATTTAATGAGCCATGTCTTAGAAAATGGCACTCAAAAACACGACAGAACTGGCACAGGGACCATTAGCGTTTTTGGTTATCAAATGCGTTTTAATTTAGCAGATGGTTTCCCTATGGTGACCACTAAAAAGTTACACCTTAAATCTATTATTCACGAGCTAATTTGGTTTTTAAGTGGCGATACCAATATTAAATACTTAAAAGAAAATGGGGTGAAAATTTGGGACGAATGGGCAGATGAAGATGGGAATTTAGGACCCGTTTATGGTTCGCAATGGAGATCGTGGCCAACACCTGACGGTAAACACATTGACCAGATTACAAACATCATTCATCAAATTAAAAATAACCCCGACTCTAGGAGAATCATTGTATCTGCCTGGAACGTTGCCGAAATTGAAAACATGGCTTTACCACCTTGTCATAGTTTTTTCCAGTTTTATGTAGCCGATGGTAAATTGAGCTGTCAGCTATATCAACGTAGTGCTGATATATTCTTAGGAGTTCCGTTTAATATAGCATCTTATGCTTTGTTAACCATGATGGTAGCCCAAGTTTGCGGTTTGCAACCAGGAGATTTTGTACATACCTTAGGCGATGCTCATTTATACAACAACCATTTAGAGCAAACGCGTTTACAGTTGAGCAGAGAACCACGAACATTGCCAACCATGAAAATTAATCCTAATGTGAAGGATATTTTCAGTTTTAAATTCGAAGATTTTACTTTAGAAAATTATGATCCACATCCTCATATTAAGGGAGTGGTAGCAGTTTAGAATAATGATAGTTTCAATAATAGTAGCCACAGACCAAGAAAATGGAATTGGAAAAGACAACCAATTGATGTGGCATTTACCAAAAGATTTAAAATTTTTTAAAAATACCACTTCTGGGCATACCATTATTATGGGAAGAAAAACCTATGATTCGGTAGGCCGTCCTTTACCCAACAGACGCAACATTATTATTACTCGCCAAAAAGATTTAAAAATTGAAGGGGTTGAAGTTTTTAATGAATTGGAAAATGCGGTTAAAGCTTGCGCTGATGAGGATGAAGTTTTTATAGTTGGCGGTGGCGAAATTTACCAGCAAGCACTACCATTTACTGATAAAATTTATTTAACAAAGGTGCATCAAAAGTTCAATTCTGATGCTTTTTTTCCTGAATTTAACAAAGAAGAATGGAAATTAATTTCCAAAGAAGACCATGAACCAGATGAAAAACATGCCTTCAGTTTCTCTTTTCTTACTTTTGTGAGAGTTTAAAGCACTGCTAATAAATTAATTTTTAAGAATTTTATAAATTAAAAATTTAATTAGCTTTGCCATCTTGAATAAAAACAGCAAAATTATATAAATCAATTAACCAAAAATGCAAAACAAAGGAATTATTAAGTTTGCAGCAATTGTATTAGCAATACTAAGTTTATACGCACTCTCTTTCACATTCATCACGAAAAAGGTAGAAAACGATGCAAAGGAATACGCTAAAGGAGATCCTATAAAAGAAAGAGCTTACTTAGACTCTATTTCCAATCAACCAGTTTACCCACTTTTAAATCATACTTTCTCGTATGTAAAACAACGTGAAATTCCTCTTGGACTGGATCTTAAAGGAGGTATGAACGTAACAATGGAGATAGAATTATCTTCTTTAGTTAGAAGTTTAGCAAATAACCCAACGGATTCTACTTTTAATAAAGCAATAAAAAATGCTGAAAGTAAACTAAGTACAAGCCAAGATGGTTTAATTACCCTTTTTGTAAACGAGTACGAAAAAATCAACCCGAATGGGAAATTAGCCATTTTCTTTGCAACAAAAGAAAACGCTGACGACGTTAAACTAAACGCTACTAATAATGAAGTTAAATCATTTTTAGAGAAACAAGCTAACTCTGCGGTTGAGCGTTCTTTCAATATATTAAGAACTCGTATAGATAAATTTGGTGTAACACAGCCAAACATTCAATTACAAGGTGGTTCTAACAGAATTTTAGTTGAGTTACCAGGTGTAACTGATGCTGATAAAAACCGTGTTCGTAAATTATTACAAGGTTCGGCCAAGTTAGAGTTTTACGAAACCTACGATAATCAGGAGGTTTTTCCTATTCTACAAAATATCAATAATATCTTAGCCGCTAAACAGCCCAAAGCTAAAGCTACTTTAGCTGCTGATACTGCTAAATCTGTCGCAAAAGACAAACCAGCTTTATTAAGTGCTAAAAAAGACTCAACCAAAACAGATTCTGCTAACGTTGAAGCTTTGGCAAAATCAAACCCTTTATTCGCAATATTATCACCAGCCACTTTTCAAGGTCAAGATGGGCAACAAAGTTTACGTCCTGGCCCAACAGTTGGTTATTCGAATGAAAGTGATACTGCTAAAGTAAACGCTTACTTGGCTCAGGAAGATATTAAAGCATTATTACCTGCTAATATTAAATTATTATGGGGAGTAAAGCCAATTTCAATAGAAAATAAAGCATTTGAGCTTTATGCAATTAAACCTTCTGGAATCAACGGCGAACCAGCTTTAGGCGGTGATGTAATATCTAATGCTCGTGAAGATTTCGACCAACGTGGAAATCCAGAAGTGGTAATGGTGATGAAATCAGAAGGCGCAAGAATTTGGAAAAATATTACCGCAGCAGCAGCAGGTTCTCCTTCTGACGAGAACGATAATAAATCTGTAGCTATAGTTTTAGACAACTCAGTTTACACGGCTCCAAGAGTTTCTGGAGAGATTCCAAATGGTATTTCTTCAATTTCTGGAAGCTTTACTGTTGACGAGACTAAGGATTTAGCTAACGTATTAAAAGCTGGTAAACTTCCTGCTCCTGCTAAAATTGTTCAAGAAGCAATTGTAGGACCATCTTTAGGTGCAGAGGCCATTAGCTCTGGCCTGATGTCTTCAATAGTTGGTTTAGTTGTGGTATTAATCTTTATGATGTTCTACTACAGCAGAGCAGGTACTGTTGCAAACGTAGCTGTATTCACTAACGTATTCTTCTTAATGGGTGTATTAGCTTCTTTAGGAGCTGTATTGACATTGCCGGGTATCGCAGGTATCGTTTTAACCTTGGGTATGGCTGTGGATGCTAACGTATTGATTTACGAACGTATCCGTGAAGAATTAGGTTTAGGAAAATCTTTAAAAGTTGCAATTTCTGATGGTTACAAACATGCTATGCCATCTATTTTAGATAGCCAGGTAACAACCTTAATTACAGGTATTATTCTTTATGTATTTGGATCAGGACCAATTCAAGGTTTTGCAACAACATTAATGATTGGTATCATTACCTCATTATTCTCAGCCATCTTAATTTCAAGGTTAATTTTTGAATGGATGTTGAAAAAGGAAATGCCTATAAAGTTCTCCAACCCTTGGAGTGATCATACTTTCAAAAATGCCAATTTCCAATTTGTTGAGAAACGTAAAATATTTTACCTTTTATCTGGGATATTTATAACATTAGGTATTATTTCCATTATCATCAGAGGTTTCTCTTTTGGAGTAGATTTTAAAGGTGGTAGAACTTATGTTGTTCGTTTTGAAAAGGCAGTTACCACAGAAAATGTACGTCAAGAGTTAAACGAAACATTTGGTGTTGTAAGTGAGGTGAAAACTTTTGGTAGTGCAGATCAGGTAAGAGTGACTACTCCTTATATGATTGAAAGCCAAGCCGACAACGCAGATCAATTGGTTGAAGCTAAATTAAAAGAAGGTTTAGCTAAAATAAAAGATAATAAAGGGACTGTGATGAGTTCGCAAAAAGTTGGGCCAACCATTGCAAATGACATTAAAATTTCTGCAATTTATTCGGTTTTACTATCCATCATCGCAATTGCATTGTATATCTTTATCCGTTTCAGAAAATGGTCGTACAGTGTTGGTGCGTTAGTCGCATTATGTCATGATGTTCTTTTGGTACTTTCCTTCTTCTCTTTATTTAATGGAATTTTACCATTCTCTTTAGATATTGATCAAGCATTTATAGCCGCAATATTAACGGTAATTGGTTATTCAATTAACGATACGGTGGTAGTATTTGATAGGGTTCGTGAATTCTTAAACTCTCATCATGCCAAGACAGATAAAATGTCAATCGTAATTAATGATGCGATCAATAGCACATTAAGTCGTACGGTAATCACAGCCTTAACCGTAATATTTGTATTA
>JBKJLB010000065.1:0-6024 GCA_046597075.1 Pelobium sp. | reverse complement strand
GGTTTTAATATTTCTTATTCATTTAAGCAACACAAAAATAAATAGTCAAAATTCTTCAAAAAAGTCTCAATAATTGTAAATACAAAACGCTCCCTGATTTTCAAGAAGCGTTTTTTGTTAAAGTATTTTGCGTTAACGATTGCAGCGTCATCCTTTATTCCCTTTTTCGAGGAATAAAGATAGAGCGGAAAGCGTGTTAAAACGCCCAAAACTTACCAGCCAAAATTAACTGGTCTTTTGATATCAGGATGCAAGCTATAATGAACTGGGCAGGTTAAAGCAGCATGTTCTAAAATTTTCTTTTGCTTATCAGAATACTCATCTTTTTTAGGGAAAGAGAAGTTTACGTGAATCTCGGCCACTCTGCGAGGCTCTGCCGCCATTACTTTGGTCACCTCAGCAATTGTGCCATCCATATCAATCTCATGAGTATGGGCTGCAATACCCATCAGTGTAAGCATACAATTCGCAAAAGAAGTTGCTAATAAATCAGTTGGTGAAAAAGCCTCCCCTTTTCCGTGGTTATCTACTGGTGCATCGGTAATAATTTCTGTACCAGATTGTAAATGTATTGCTTGAGTTCTTAAATCTCCTAAATAGGTTACTTTTGAGGTGGCCATAGTTTTAAATTAAAATCAAATTTAGAAATATTATTAAACTCGTTTCATCAAAAAATGAAAAGAAACAAGCTTGCTTCAAAATGCAAAGGATAATAGAACGAAATCAAACAAAAACAACAAATTTTCTTTTTAATAGGCTGAAGAACTTTACAAATATCAATAGGAAAATTAATTAAACAATCAGTATTTTTGTCTTATGATTGAATTACCAGTAATTCCAGCAAATCAAATGCAACGCAAACCCGATTGGTTGAGAGTAAAATTACCTGTAGGTAAAGAATATGCTCACGTTAGGGGTTTAGTTGATGAGCACAAACTACACACCATTTGTGAAAGTGGCAATTGCCCTAATATGGGCGAATGTTGGGGGGCTGGAACCGCAACCTTTATGATTTTAGGAAACATCTGTACGCGTTCTTGTTCTTTTTGTGCGGTAGCTACAGGAAGACCTTTAGCAGTGGATACAGACGAACCTAATCGTGTTGCTAATTCGATCAAATTAATGAGTGTGAAACATGCTGTTTTAACTTCCGTTGATCGTGACGATTTGAAAGATGGCGGCTCGATGATCTGGGCGGAGACCATTAAAGCAATTAGAAGAGAAAGTCCTGGAACCACGATGGAAACCTTAATTCCTGATTTTAAAGGTGTTTGGGATAATTTATATAGAGTTTGCGAAGAAAAACCTGAGGTAGTTTCTCATAACATAGAAACAGTGAGACGCTTAACTAAAGAAGTGAGGGTTCAGGCTAAATACGACAGAAGTATGGAATGCTTAAACCGTATTTCGGAATTTGGTTTAAGAACTAAATCTGGCATTATGCTGGGCTTGGGTGAAACTGAAGCTGATGTATTAGAAACCATGCAAGATTTAAAAGCGGCTGGGGTACACGTTTTAACCATTGGTCAATATTTACAACCTACAAAAAACCATCATCCTGTGGTAGACTGGATACACCCTGATCAGTTTGCATTTTATAGAGAGAAAGGTAGAGAAATGGGCTTTAAAAATGTAGAGAGCGGACCATTAGTGAGGTCTTCTTATCATGCAGAAAAACACTTGTTTGATTTTTAATATTTCTTTATACCTTTAAGATATTGTGATTAAAACCAAAAAACTATTTTTAGAAGAGGCGGAGCTTGTAGAAGCCTTAAAAAGTCAAAAGAAAATTGGCGCCGACGCTTTGTATGAAATGTACTCTGGTTCTTTAATGGGTATAGTGAATAGAGTGATCAGTGATACTGAAATTGCAGAGGATGTTTTACAAGAAGCATTTATAAAAATTTGGAATTCTATTCAACAATACGATCCCTCTAAAGGGCGTTTATTTACATGGATGGTAAATGTTGCCCGCAACTTGGCCATAGATAAAGTAAGGTCTAAAGACTTTAGAAATCATTCCAAAAACCAAGATTTGGAAAACCACGTAAATGACATCGATGAGACTAGAAGTTCAACTTACAAACCCGAGCTTCTAGGAGTTAAAGATTTATTACAAAAGCTAAGACCCGAACAAAAAATCATTGTTGATATGATTTATTTTAAAGGGTACACCCACGTGGAGGTTGCTGATGAATTAGCCATTCCACTAGGTACTGTGAAAACACGCCTAAGAATGGGAATTATTGAGTTAAGAAAATATTTTAAATAGTTTGGAAAATTTACAATCATACATTGAATCCGGGATACTAGAACTTTATGTTTTAGGAGATCTGAATTCGACTGAAAGAGCCGAGGTGGAAAAGATGTGCAAATTGCACCCTGAGGTTAAAGTTGAATTAGACGAGATTGAGCTGATGATGAATAACATCGCTGACGATCTTACCCTAGAACCTTCTAAAAAAGTGCGAGAAGGTTTCTTTAACAGCATTACTTTTTCTGATGAAGAAGTTGAAACGACTGTGGCGCTAAAGGAAAAACAGGAAGTGAAAGTTGTTGCTATAAATAGCAAACAATTAAATTTCTATAAATTATCTCTGGCTGCTTGTTTAGCACTTTTATTGGTGAGCATTATTGCTATAGTCAATTTAAATAAGAATTTGAATGAATCAAAGGAGCAAATTGCCAGCCTACAATCTAGCAATCAAAGCTTCGCCAATCAGGTAAACTATTTAGATAAAAAAGCTTCTAGCAGTGAAATGATATTGGATATGTATACTAACCCTGCCTATAAAATGGTGAGTTTAAAAGGGACTGATAATTCTCCAGAATCTAACATTGTGGTTGTTTTTAATCCGAAAGAAGAAAAAGTAATGCTAGACCTCCATAGCATGAAGATGCCAAAGAATGATGCAGATCACCAGTATCAGTTATGGGCATTGGTTGATGGAAAACCAGTTGATTTAGGAGTTTTTGATTCTGAAACGAATGATATAGGTTTAAAAGACATGAAATCTATTGGAAATGCACAAACATTCGCAATTACTTTAGAGCCAAGAGGCGGAAGTGTTAACCCAACATTAGAAAAATTAATGGTGATAGGTAATATTATTTAAGGTACCAACCATTCCCCTATAAAGCCAGATTTTTCTTTGAGAAATCTGGCTCTTTTATTTGAATCAGCTCCTATCCTTAGCCAATCTATTTCTGAAACCTCGGTAGCAACTACTACAAAATTTTCGAATAGCTGTTCCTCATTTCCATCTTTGATATAAGCTATCTCTTTATTATTATTGATGATGGTTGATGGTGATAAAACGGTGGCGTAATCTCTTTTATTTCTTGGTTTTAAAAGGTTCCAATAATGTGAACTTATTTCATCCTGATGATGAATTATAGCCAGCGCTTTCACCCTAATTTGAATCCTAGATTCCCCGTTATAAAACAACCAAGAAACTTGAGGATTCTTTTGGATTTGATTAACTTTTGGCGATCTAAAATCTGAGTAAAATATTAAGTTATCCTCATTTTGCGTCACAGCTCTAAGCACCACTGTCCGTAACTCTACTTCATTTTTATGGTTAGTTCCTAAAACAGGAAAGTGATATGGATGATCGGATAACTGAGCACCTAAAGTCAGCTCATTCCAACAACTAATAAAAATATTATTTAATTCACTATCATGATTTTGAAGAAGAAGCGGCATAAATTACAATCTACTATTTTGGTAATAATTCCCTTAACACATAGGGAATTTGTTTAATTAAACTAGTTGCAGGAATAACGTACATTTTTTGTGCAAGCAGCTCGCCGGTATAGCCGTGACTAAACACAGCTAGTTGCACTGCTTTTTCTACCGGATATCTTTGCGCCAACATACTGGTAATCATCCCTGTTAATACATCTCCCATGCCTCCACTTGCCATTGCTGGGGACCCTGATGAATTAAAATAACAGATTCCTTCAGGCGTAAAAATCATGGTGTATCTATTTTTTAAAATGATATAGACTTTTAATTTAACAGCTTTCTCTAGAGCCGTTTCGATGCGTTTCCACCAGCTATCATGCGTTCCAAATAACCGATCAAACTCTTTCATATGTGGTGTTAAAACAGAATTAACGGGAACTTTGTTTAATAAATCTGGATGTTGAGCTAAAATATTGATAGCATCAGCATCTATAACTATTGGGTTTTTAAAGTTGTTTAAAACTTCTCTCACTAAATTAACCCCAACAGTATCTGTCCCTAAACCAGGACCTATACCTATTACCGTATAGTTTTCCCAATTGATATTTTTAAGATTTCGGGAGGTGTACATTGCTTCAGGAACTCTGGCATTTAATGCTCTTAATCCGCTTTCCGGGATCATTGCAGTAGTTAAACCAGCTCCGCTTTTATGGCAAGCTTCAGTACATAATAAAGCAGCTCCCATTGTTTCATCAGCTCCAGCAATAATTAGCGCATGACCAAGCAGTCCTTTATGCTCGAAAGGTTGTCGAGCTTTGATGTAGTTTTGGACGTCTCCTTTCCAAAACCAAAAATAGGGTGAAGCTGTACTTTGAATATAATTCTCGTCTAAACCAATATTCACAACTTTCCACTCTTTAATGAACGGACTAGAAATAGGTAAAAGGAAATTTAGTTTAGGTCGCTGGAAAGTAATCACTAAATCAGCTTTTATCATATCCTCACCTAGTAACTCACCTTCACAAGGTAGGCCAGTGGGTACATCCACACTTATTTTAAATCCCGGAAACTGGTTGATTTTTCTGACCAGCTTTTCCCAATCTTTCTCTAATGGTTTGTTTAATCCCGAGCCTAAAAGTGCATCTATCACTACATCACTTTCTTGTAGATCAATATCGCTAGCAGATTTTAAATAAAAAATAGAAGCGTCTTTCAATTGCAAACGTTCGAGATTTAATTCAAAATCTTCGCTTGCCTTATCAGAAAAATCGGCGATATAAACGTGGAGATTATAATAGCCTTCATCTAATAACATCCTTGCTATGGCTAAACCGTCTCCGCCATTATTCCCTTTACCACAAAAAACTAATATACTTTTTTTACGGTCATTCAACCGTTCTATAAAAACCTTAACGAAAGCTTTGGCTGCTCTTTCCATCAACTCAGATGAACGAATAGGTTCATTGATGATGGTAAATTGATCTGCTTCCTTTGTTTGTTTGGCGGTGAGGAGTTTTAGCATAAATTTAGATTAACCCTTAGAAAACAGCAAATTAAAAATAATTGTTTGATACCTAAGAGTTTTAGGTATATTTGTTTAACCATGAAATCAAACTCATTATTTAAAGGTAGTTTAAATACCATCATTTTAACACTTCTAGAGCAAAATGATAAGATGTATGGTTACGAGATTACCCAAAAGGTGAAAGAGATGACTTCTAGCGACCTTAACATTACCGAAGGCGCTCTTTATCCAGCATTACATAAGCTGGAAGGAGATGGATTATTAACGGTAAGCATTGAAAAAGTAGGGAATAGAAATCGAAAGTACTATCAGCTCACTGAAAACGGTAAAACAGAAACTGTTAATCGGTTAAATGATTTAAAAGATTTTATAGAACAGATGCAATTAATTTTAAATACGAAATTGGCTATCCAATGAAAAACGAATTAACTGAAGAACAAGTTGCACAGCTTTTTGAATTTACTAGAAAGCATTATGTAGAATATTATGATGTTCAAGTAGAATTGGTAGATCATTTGGCTACTTCCATTGAATCTGAAATAGAGAAAAACCCTTCTTTGGACTTTGATGCTGCTTTAAGTAATGTATTTAGTGGTTTTGGAATTTTTGGATTTGATGGAATTCAAAAACAAAAAACTAATGCAGTACTTAAACAACAAACAAAACTTTGGCAAAAAACATTCTTATGTTTATTTAAATGGCCAAATGCAATTTTTGGATTAATGATTTATTTAGTTATTTATCAAATTTTTAAATCCCTCCCACATGATTTTGTATCACAAACATTATCAGTTTTAATAACAATTACAAC
>JBKJLB010000061.1:0-3020 GCA_046597075.1 Pelobium sp. | reverse complement strand
ATCAACTATTCTCTATAATTAAATCTAATGTCGCACTATTACATTGTTTAAACTCTTCTGTTTTCACAACAGCTTTATCAATATTAACAAATTGTTAAATTTTATACCAATTTGGTTTTTGGTCTAAAAATTGCTATTTTTGACTCAAATGGAATTAAAAAATCAAAATATCATGAGTCCAGAGATACGTAACTTCTCTTATATGATTGATGAGCAATTTGAAATAGTTGATAATCCTAACAAAGGCTTTTGGGCATTTATCCTCAACTTTTTCAAATAAATTAAGCTTATCCTTAATTCGAACAGTTTAATTCTAAACTGAATGGAATTGTTCTGCATTTATTTTTGCCCCACAAATTACCTTTAGCTTTCCTCTTCCAACAAATAACTTTAAACTTTTAACCCTCAACTTTAAAGGCTAAATTTGCAATCTTATTCATTTTTAGATTTTGAGAGAGCAGAAAATTTTATCCGCGTTAAGCGTATTTGATATTGCCGAAGAAGGCAAAGGGGTGGCAAGAGCCGATGATTTAGTAGTTTTTATAGAAAAAGCAATACCAGGTGATATAGTTGACGCTACTATTTATAAAAAGAAAAAGAAATTTGCAGAGGCAAAAATTGAAACCTTAATCACTCCTTCTGCAGATAGAGTTGTACCATTTTGCGAACACTTTGGGGTTTGTGGCGGCTGTAAGTGGCAACATATGGATTATACTGCTCAATTAAAATATAAGCAAAAATCTGTTTTAGATGCTTTGCAAAGATTAGCCGGTTTAGAAACATCTCATGCTGAACCTATTTTACCATCCGCTCAGGATAAATATTACCGCAACAAATTAGAATATACATTTTCAAATAAACGCTGGCTAACAGATTTAGACGGAGAAATTATCGATGAAAAGGACAGACTAGCGTTGGGTTTTCATGTGCCTTTACGCTTTGATAAAATTTTGGAGATTAATCATTGTTATCTTCAAGCGGATCCATCAAACGATTTACGAAATTCAATTTCGGCTTTTGCTAAAGAAAACGACATTTCATTTTACGATTTAAGAGCGCATGAAGGTGCTTTGAGAAACTTAGTGATTAGAACTTCTTCTACTGGCGAATTAATGGTGATCGTAATTTTTGCTTATCCAGAAGAAGGTCAGGTAGAATTGATGATGGAATTTGTGAAAGCAAAATTTCCTCAAATCACCTCGCTTTTGTACATCATTAATCAAAAGAAAAACGATACTTTTTCTGATCAAGAAGTTTTACTATACAGTGGGCGTGAATTTATTAATGAAGAAATGGAAGGGCTTAAATTCCGTATCGGACCAAAATCTTTTTACCAAACCAATTCTTTACAAGCTTATGAATTGTATAAAATCACTCGTGATTTTGCCGATTTAAAAGGGGACGAATTGGTGTATGATTTATATACTGGAACAGGAACCATCGCTAATTTTATCGCTAAAAAAGTGAAGAAAGTAGTAGGCGTAGAATATGTACCTGATGCTATTGAAGATGCAAAAATCAATTCACAAGTAAATGGAATAGAGAATACGGTTTTCTATGCTGGTGATATGAAAGATATTTTAAACAACGATTTCATCAACCAAAATGGCAAACCTAATGTTGTAATTACCGACCCACCAAGAGCCGGAATGCACCCAGACGTGGTAGAACGCTTAATGGAAATGGAAGCCGAAAAGATTGTTTATGTAAGTTGTAATGCAGCTACCCAGGCTCGTGATTTAATTCGTTTAAAAGAGAAATACGAACTCGTTAGAATTAAACCTGTTGACATGTTTCCACATACACAACACGTAGAAAATGTGGTTTTATTAAAATTGAAGAAATGAATCCAGAAGAATTATTAGGACAAGGTGATGGTCAACAAGGCCCACAGGAAAGTCCCTTAATAAGTTTAAAAAAAGATTTAGAATTTTATAAAGAAACAATTAGGGAAGTGGCAATAGAAATTATGGTCGAGGGACTCTCTGCCTATCCTATTTTTGTTGCACACCAACATGAAATTGCTTTGGGTGAAATTATTTTAGACCATAAAGAATTGGGCACCAGTTGGACTATTCAAGCATCAACGCTAGAAGAATTTCAAGAAAAAGGCATAATCCAATCTAATAAAAAAGATGCTTTTTTACAGAGCTACAAACCTGCCGATGATTTTATATGTGTATTTGCAGTAGTTCCAGAAGGGGCTAATTTTGTGTATTATCCTTATAAATAGAATGATTTGGATGTTTCATCCAACCAATAATCGGTCAAAAATAACCCGACTTTATGATAAACTATCCGTATTTGAAAAGGAATACTTGACGCAAAACAATGCTTTTAAAAACCAGCAGACTCCAATTAAGAGAATTCAATTTAAAAGATACTGATTTTTTAATTTCGCTATTAAACTCAGAAGGTTGGCTACAGTTTATTGGAGAAAGGTATGTTAAAACAACCCCACAAGCTTTAATTTATTTAAAAGAACGTCTCATTAAAAGCTATAAAGATTTTAGATTTGGTTTTTATTTAGTCGAATTAAATGATTCGAAAATTCCAATCGGAATGTGTGGTTTGGTTAAAAGAGATTTTTTGGAATACCCCGATTTAGGTTTTGCATTTCTACCTCAATACAATGGTTTTGGTTATGGCCTCGAAGCTTCAAAAGCTGCAATTCAATTTGCTAAAGAGGAATTGAATCAGAAAAAATTGCTTGCTATAACTGATCCTAAAAACCAAAAATCTATCCATTTACTTGAAAAGCTAAACTTCAAATTTGATCAAATCATTAAGTCAGAGAAAGAAGATTTAAATCTTTATAGTTTAGAAATAATTTAAGGAAAATATATTTTTATAATATTCATAACCTTTCTTTATTTTAGTTGAATGCATTTTGAGTTTAGTCTTTATAGCTGTCTTCCGCTCATTTTCTTTTTTCACATCCTGATTTATAGCGTTCTATTTTTTTTTAGAAGTAAAAGACAAGAAAACTATGCAGATCAATTAATGGGATGGTTTCTTTT
>JBKJLB010000357.1:0-2761 GCA_046597075.1 Pelobium sp. | reverse complement strand
CACTCATCATTAATTGCATCGTCTCTTTATGATAAACTGGGTTTTGAATAATAGCAGTGATAATTTCTTTTCGCTGCATATCATCTTTTAATATTTGCACTGCAGATTGTTTGGTATTGCAGGCTGTTATTAGGCCAATAGCTGTGATTGCAACTATTGAATAAATTTTTAAATTTTTCATTTTTCTTATTTTAAATTGTGATGATTCAAGAGGGACCTTAAAAAATGGGAAGTATTACATAATATTAGAAAAAGCTGTAAGATTCATACATTTTAAAGGTTTAAAGTTTTATGTGCTTTATCAAGTTAAAATATTTTTAATTTTGGTAATCGGTAATGAATTAAAAGTGGGTTTAAATTATAGTATAAGGGAAATCTGACAATTAAACGATGTGTTTTTCTATGATTTCTTTTTTTATTGCTAAATAATTTTTTATAAACCTAGCGTTATACTAAATGATTAAAAATGATTTATGTCAAGATTATTTGTGTTTAATATCACATTATTAGCACTTTAGTTAGTAAATTTTTAAAACAGTATTGATAAGGTTTTTTCTTGTTTTAAGCTTTGATCAATTGAGGATACATTTAAATGTAAAATCTGTTTTCACTAGTTTCATTTGTAAGTGTTGCTTAAAATATATCTACTTAAGACTATCATAATTAGTTACAGTAAGAATTATATGTAATTCTTTTATTGATAATATCAGATAAAGAAATAATGTAGATGTTTAAATTGTAGATATGAGTGAGTCTAAAGAAGAACTTAATAATATGCTAATAGAAAATAAGCGCTTATTAACAATTAACTTTAATAGAACCATGATGAGTTATTAACTTTTTTAGTAATAAAAGTTCATGATTTTTGAGTTTATATAACTAGATGTCATTGTTTTAACAAAGAAAACGCAAAATTAATACGACTTTAGAATTAGGGTTGTTTTTTTCTGTTTTAGAAGTTTCTTTGATTAAATTACTATAAAGCACTATCTGTCGAGCAACGATTAAAATTCAAATATTTTCGGTGCGAATCTTAGGTTTAAATAACAGGGTAATTAATTCACAATTAATTCGAATTCTATTTCAATATTTGTTCATACCTTATTTATTCATAAATGAAGTTATTAATTGTAGAAGACGAAATAGAACTTGCCGAAGATATAATTAGTTACCTTTCATCAGAAAGGTATAATTGTACGCTTGCCCAAAACTATCAAGAGGCACAAGAAAAAATTAGTCTTTACCAATATGATTGCATCATTTTAGATTTGATGTTGCCTAATGGTAAAGATGGTTTATCGCTTTTAAAATACTTAAATGACAAGAAAAAAGGGTTAATTATTATATCGGCCAAAAATTCTTTAGAAGATAAAATTAAAGGATTAACCTTAGGTGCCGATTATTATTTGGCCAAACCTTTCCACATGGCCGAGCTTGCCGCAAGGGTTTTTTCTATTATCAGAAGAAAACAATTTGGTCATGAAAACATCATTAATTTTAATGAGATTAAGGTGGATTTACTAGCTAAAAATGTATCTGTATATGAAAAAGAGGTTGTATTAACAAAAAAGGAATACAGTTTATTGTTGCTTTTTTTAGGGAATAAAAACCGTGTGATTTCAAAAAATGCTTTAGCCGAACATTTAAGTGGCGATATTAGCGATATGTTTGATAATCAAGATTTTGTTTATGCACACATTAAAAATCTAAAGAAAAAACTCACCGAGGCTAATTACAATAACTATCTAAAAACCATTTACGGAACCGGGTACAAATGGCAGGAATAACTAAATTACTAAATAAGCCGCTCAAAGCTTTTTTAATTTATGCCTTACTCATATTGGCGGCCAGTATACCAATCTATTATTATGTGGTAGATTATATTTGGCAGCAAGAATTAGACGAGCATAATCTAATTATAAAAAGAGAAATCAATAATAATTTAGGTCGCTTTAAAGCTGATGATATAGCAAATAATCTAGCCTTACTAAATTTGATGCAACCCAGCATTAAATTAGAAATTGTTTCTAATAATGAACCTCACAGAGATAGTATTTATACCCAATTAAATCAGAATGAAGGTCAAAAAGAGCGTTTTAGAGTTTTGGAGTCTGTTTTATTTATTGACGATAAATTTTATAAACTAACTATACAAACCAATGTAGAAGAAGCAGATGAAACTTTAATGGCTTTAACTTTAGTATCAAGTTTGTTTTTCGCTTTTTTATTAATCGGTTTTATTTTACTAAACAAAAGAATTACCGCTAAAGTGTGGTTACCATTTTATCAAACTTTAGTGCAATTAAAAAACTTTGAGTTAACAGATCAAAAATCTATAACATTAAAAAAAACCGATGTTGTAGAGTTTAATGAGCTTAATAGCGAGTTAGAAAAACTGATAGAGAAAAATATCAACTCTTTCAAACAACAAAAGTTCTTTTTAGAAAATGCATCACATGAGTTGCAAACACCTTTGGCTATTATCAAATCTAAAATAGACTTACAACTACAAAGCAATAATTTGGATGCTAATCAACTACAATTTATCAACCAAATAAATACTTGTTTAGCTAGAGCATCAAGAATTAATAAAAACTTTTTGTTGTTATCTAAAATAGAAAATCAGCAATTTAAAACCACAGAAGAAGTAAACGTTGAAGATTTAATAGTAGAGAATTTAGATTTATTGAATGATTATATAGAAGATAAAAATCTAAAAGTTGTAAAAAGCATCTACGATCAAAAGCAATTAAATTGTAAC
>JBKJLB010000315.1:0-2633 GCA_046597075.1 Pelobium sp. | reverse complement strand
GATAAGTAATGTCTCCACCGCTATTAATTTTGTAGTAAGTTGCTTGCTTTATTTTCAAACCATCTTCATCTAATAAAAGATTCTCGGGCTTGCCACTTTTACCTAAAGTATAAACGTGTGGATGTTCCACAAAGACGAGTTTATTGGGTGTGATTTTTTCTTCATCAGGATGATTTCGATTGTTGGTCTTAATGGCGATGGTATCAGAAAATACTTTTTCCTGCTGATCCCATGCTTGCTGATAATCTAACAAACCCCAATCCTCAAAATGCACTTTCTTATTTTTTATCATTGCTCACAAACATAACCTAGCATGTAATCATCCAATCTTCTAAACTCAACCTTGTAGGCTTCTTTCTGTCCTAAATTATCAATCGAGGCATTTAAATTTCCATTTTCTGAATAATCAAACGCAGATAAACGAATATGATTTTTAAAGGAAATTTCTTTTTTTCCGTTCAGCTTATACAATGCTTCTTTGGCACACCAACAAACATATAAATGTTCTGTTCTGTTTTCATTATTGATGAAGGTTAACTCCTCATCGCTCAAAAACTTTTGTTGAACTCTGATAATTTTATCTTTTATAATTTCGATATCAATACCTACTTTTTTTGTTTTACTTACCATTACAGCAGCATAATCGTAAGAATGACTCAATGAAATGTGATGTGGATGATTGATTAAAATTGGTTTTCCGTTTTCATCAGCTTGGCAATCTATGTATTCACTGGTATTTAACATTTTACGCAAAAGCACTCTGGTAGCCAACCAGTGCAGATTTCTTTTTTCTTTACTTAAAGAGCGCAGTAATTTTAACTCGTGTTCTTTAAGCTGTAAACGCTGCTCTAAGTCTTCTGGAGTTTCGGTAATTTTCCACAAGCCGATGGTGGTATCTTCGTTGATATTTTCGTGAAAAGTAATCGGCATTTTTAAATTTATAAATTCTCTGCGAAATTATTTTAAATAAATCATATTTTAGGCAAAAGCAAAATTTAACCATGATACTTTCTGACCAACTGATACTAAAAGAAATCGAAGCCGGATCAATAGTGATAGAGCCTTTTAAAAGAGAATGTTTAGGCACCAATTCGTACGATGTACATTTAGGTAAACATTTAGCTTGTTACAAAAATCGGGAATTAGACGCAAAAAAACATAACGAAATAGAACATTTTGAAATTCCGAAGGAAGGTTTCGTTTTGCAACCCAACACCTTATATCTAGGGGTAACCTTAGAATATACAGAAACACACAAACATGTGCCTTTTTTAGAAGGTAAATCAAGTACTGGAAGATTAGGTATTGACATACATGCAACAGCAGGTAAAGGAGATGTGGGCTTTTGTAATACTTGGACGTTAGAGATTTCAGCAACTCAGCCTGTAAGAATTTACGCAGGGATGCCAATTGGACAACTTATTTATTTTGTAGTTGAAGGCGAAATTGAAACCATGTACAACACCAAGAGCAATGCAAAATATAATAATAAGACCACAAAACCCGTTGAAAGTATGATGTGGAAAAACCAATTTTGATACAATTTGTACTATTAAAGTATGAAGACCTCGAAAATTAACCTTTTGAGGTTTTATTTTTTTAAATTGGTTTAAATTGTTCTACATCTTTAAAATCAAATTCCTATGAAAACTAAATTTTATTTTACTTTATTTATTCTGATTGGATCATTGGGGCTTTTTAGCTTCATTCAGGATGAAGATCCTTTAAAAGAGTTGATCCAAAAATTTCAGAATTACAACAAAAACTACATTCAAGAGAAAGTTTATTTACATACAGACAAGCCTTATTATGCCATTGGAGATGATATTTGGTTTAAAGCTTATGTAGTAGATGCGCAAACTTTAACGCCCACAACAGAAAGTAATATTTTGTATGTTGATTTAATTAATGGACGAGATTCTATTAAAAAGACTTTAAGAATTCCTTTAGTAGCTGGTTTTGGATCTGGAAATTTCGAGTTGAAAGATTCTCTAAATGAAGGTAACTATCGCTTAAGAGCCTATACAACTTGGATGCGAAATTTTGGCGAGGAGTATTTTTTTGATAGAACCATTAAAATTGGAAATGCCTGGACCAATCAGGTGATTACCACCACCAATTATCAATTTAAAAAAGAAGGGAATAATGAGGATGTTACAGCTACTATCAATTATAAAAATTTAGACGGTTTCCCATACGCAAATAAGGAGGTTTCTTATAATGTGGAGTTGGATTTTAGAAAACTATCAAAAGGAAATGGCATTACAGATGCCAATGGGAATTTAACTGTTCATTTTGTAAACGATAAACCTTTTTTGGCTAAAACAGGAAGAATTACAACCTCTATTAAAATTGCCGAGGGAACAGTAGTTAATAAATACATTCCAATTCAAAGTACTTCGAATGAAACTAATATTCAATTTTTTCCTGAAGGCGGAGATTTAATAACCGGAGTAAAAAGCAGAGTTGCATTTAAAGCATTGGGAGCAGATGGTTTAGGAAAGAATATTGAAGGTTATGTAGAAGACAATAATGGTAGTAAAATTACTAAAATTAGTTCTCAACATTTAGGAATGGGTTATTTCTCTTTATTACCAACTATAGGGATTAATTATAAAGCAGTAATTAAATTT
>JBKJLB010000264.1:0-5937 GCA_046597075.1 Pelobium sp. | reverse complement strand
CCATTAAATAAAGCCACTCATTATCCAGCAAAGTTTTTATGTTTTCATTTCTATCAATAATATCCGTTACCCAATTGTACGGAGCTTGAATTACCACAGTTAATCTCAATGGCTGATGATACATTTTTTGGTCAGATGATTTAATGGATTGTAAAGGAAGTCCAATTTTTAAATCTCCACCGTTGCCTTGTACTACACCTAACTTACCAGTTACATTTTGGGTAATTTTAGAACCTCCACCAAATTGCTCATTGTTAACAGTAGAAAAATAATAATGGCTATTTATCCATTGACCAACAACCATGGGCCCTTGCATAATTCCTTCAAGCGCCTTGCCTTCATGGTCGGTTTTCCAATTGTAAGAGTGTAGAAAACACCTCCCTTCTAAATTGATGTCTTTTGTAAGGTTTCTTGGTCCTACAATAAAGGCTGCATTTTTCGCTAATCCCCATTCAGGTCGGGTTTCTGCCCAGTTATTAGCTTTTTTATTTGCGGTTTTTACACTGTATTTATCGTTTCCTAATCTTTCGTAAGTAGCTGTTTGTTGAGACTTTTTTAAATCTAATTTTAAATTTTGAATCAGTTTAAGGTGTGTGGTTGGTGCTTGGCTATCAAACAATACAATTTCATCAGTGGTGGTATTATGTTCGGCACCTACAAAATACGTTTCCTCTGGAATATGAACTCCATATTCTTGTTCCAATAATAGTCTAACCATTTTTTGGTTAGCTATTTTAGCTAGCATTCTGGCATTGTGTCTTCCAGGGCTGGCGGCGCAAGCACCACAATCTAAGCTAGATCCAAATGGATTATTTGCAGTTTGACTTGCATGTCCTGCGAAAATCACTAGCGGTGCAAAATTTTTCCACCCTAATAAATCGAAAGCTCCTTTAATAATCGCAACTTTTTCGTCGAGCGAAATATCTAATTCTTCTTTTTCATCATAGCGAGCATTAATTTTTGTTTCGCAAAAACTTTCATGTGCGGGTTTATTGGCTAGGCTCAAATTATTACTAGACGAGGGGAAAAGTGTACGGGCAGTTAAAGAAGCACCATAAATTAATCCTGAACCTTCAACAAATCCAAAAGCAGAAGGCAACATGTTTTTCAATCTCTTTAAAAAGTAACTACTAAATTTTGAATTTTCAATTTGTTGATGATAGCCCACAAATTCAGAATCCTTTCCTGTTTGCGCAGCTTCCGAAACTTTATAGGCAGACGTAACTATTGGTGGACAAGATTTTCTAATGATTCCAGTTTCTGGGTCTTTATAGTCCATTGCGATTCCAAAAAAGCCCGCATAACCAAATGTTTCATAATTTCCTTTGGTTTCTATGTGTCTCCTAATCAATTCTGATCTGGTATCTATACAGAACACCAATTGCGCATCAGGCATTTCTTCAATACTTTTAGCGGATAGCAGAGTTGATCTTTCTTTTAGCGTGTTGGAGAGTTGATTTTGCCAACTTTTTTCCCAAGCTTTTAACCATATATATTTAAGCTCAAGGCTTTTATCATTTTCTTTTTTTAGATTGTTTGAAGGAATAAATTCGGTATTAGTGGTTTTTGCAATCCACAACCTAACCGCAAGGTAATCTTCTAATGAAATAGGATATTTTTGTTGCCAAGCAGAGTTTTCCTGCATCCTGTATTTGATGTAACCAGTCCATCCAGGTAAAGCAGCAATATGATATTTGAAAAGCTCCAAGTGATCTTTTTCTGGATAATCTTTTAACACATATTCAAGTGTTAATGCTGCCGTTTTTGGAATTTCTAGATTACCAGAAATTTCTTTATCATATTTAGCTAGTTTCCTCCACGCAGAGAAAAAACCTTTAGATTTAAAGGGCATTTCCCAATCAGCAAAACCCTCGTCTAAAAAAGCGGCTAGCCATTTACATATGATACGATCTAAATGATGATTTGCATTTCTTTCTTTGCTATGAAGTTCAGCCTCCATTTCTGTCAAGTAATGCTCTGGATGTTGATCAAAGCCATTTTCTTCCAATAGTTTTATCAATATTTGTTTGTCTATCTCACCATTTTTTAAAGCACCACTAAATAATGATGCTTCTGGCAATGTAGAACCACCTAAATAGCTGGAAGCACTTTGAATGGCATTCTTAAATGTTAATTTTTCGAATCCAGATAATGGATTAGAGGCCACAAAAGCATAAAGTGGCCATGTATGACCAATTACTCCTGAAGCTTCGTTGATATCATTTTTGAATTGTGAGTTCATCATTAAGAATGGTTTTTAAAGAGTAATAGTGTATTTTTTGTAGGCTGTGAGTCGTTTAGTAATTTGACATATAACCAAGGTATTTTTTTATAAATATTCAGCTTCATGATAAAGAAGCCGATTAAAAATATGATCCCAAAGACTATTTGAATAGTAGAAAGTGGTGATGGAGCATCTATTTTAGGCATATCTATCATAAGTGCAGTTACTACTTTATAAATTAGTGCATATAAACCAATGCTAAAGAAGAACAATACTGGCGGAATAATTACTTTTTGCCAAGCCGAGAAGTTTTTTTGTTTTACGATATTGTATGTCACCTGCCCAACAGTTATAGACACTATAAGCGTTAAGAAAATACCACTATTAATTTCTGTTCCTTTGCCTGTGAGTTGGTTAAATAATACAGCTCCTAAAAGTCCATAAGCCAATACTACAATAGCTTGTAATGGTTTAATTTTAATTTTTTCTGGTTCATTTGGCTCAGAGTAATTTACATTTTCGCCTGCGGAGAGAAATAAATAAGCTTTATAAAATCCATGTAGAATTAAGTGAACGACTGCTGCATTATAAAAGCCTAAGCCGCATTGCATGATCATAAATCCCATTTGCGCTATAGTAGAGCAGGCTAACTTTTGTTTTACATTTACTTGAATAAGCTTAGCAAACTGAGCTACAATAGCAGTAATTCCACCGATGATAAAAAGTATTCCTACCGTATGAGAAGCAAATAATAAACCTGCGAATAGAGAGAGCATAATACCTGAGCCATTTACAAAACCCGCATGCATTAATGCTGATGCAGGAGTTGGAGCTGTCATGGCAGATAATAACCAACGGTGAAAGGGGTAGATAGCAGATTGTATAATTGCAGAAATAATGATACAAATTGAGGCAATTAGTAAAACTGCTTTTGGTAAGTTATTGATGTTTGCGTTGATAAGACTTAGCGTATAGCTATTACTTTGGTAAGCTAACAATAAGACACCAGCAGTTAAAAAAGCACCACTCAGTAAAAAATACTTTTGTGAATATTTTGCTGCTTCTTTTGCTTCATGCCAGCTGTTGTTTACGCCTATTAATCGAGACATGAAAAAGCCCATTGCAAACCAAGATAATAACAGCGGCGCTATATGATTTGACGCAATGAGCAGCATTACTGATAGCGTAAAGCCTATGCATAAGCGGGTAAAGTAGTTTTGATATTTAAAACCATCTAAATAATCTAATGCGTAAGTACTGACTATTGCACTAAAGAAAGTTACCGTAGTCCAAATAACTAAAGTAAAACCGTTAATTCTGATAAAATCATGATAACTCCAATTCGGAATGTTTGGATAATAGTAGAGTAACAAGCCTAAGTTCCCCAAGAATAAAAGCCAAAAAAACAGGCTTGAGATTTTAGAAAGTTTAAATAGGTTTCCTTCTTTTTTTATGTCAATTTCTGATTTGCTTTCTTCGTAGTTCATTTTTGCTGTTTAGATTTTATAATAAAAAAGGATAATCACTTTTTTAATTCAGCGCCAAAATTGAATAATTATGTTTATAAGTTTTTATTTATAATTTATATAGTTGTCATAAAAAATATTTATGAATTAGAGGAGTAAAATCTTTAATCAACTAATTTTAGAGTCACGTTTTAAAGCAACCATAAGACAATCATCGCCACATTGTGTGGTTCACTATCGTTGATTATAGAAAAAAATTAGATTAAAAGACCAGAAATTAAATGCGTGGGCTCTTTAAAATTAAAAAGCATTAAAAGACCATAATTTTAAAATAATCTAGGTGCGACAGTAGCTAAAACTGGAATTTTTAAATCGGCCTTATTCTATCTTGGACAACCTACATAAGCGTCGAAACTATTGTTTGCTTTAGTTTTTGATAAAACTTCTGGGGTTTCTTTAGCATCAGCGGGAAGGCTAAAATCTATTTTCGAAGGGTCTTCTACTTTTCCAAATTGCATTTTTAAATTTAGGTTTTTGAGGTAGAATTAATAATGATTTTTAATTAAAATTTATTGGAAATCAACTAGAAATGACATTCCAAAGAGTAAGCCTCAGATAAATATCCCGCCTTTTTTCGTTAATTTTGCAAGCTTTAAAACAAAAGCAGATTTCATTTTTTTATAAGCAGAGAAAGCTTTTTTATGAGTAAGAAAACCATTGATCTTGGTGAGCAAAGCGAAGTTGAAGTATACGGTGCCAGAGTTCATAATTTAAAAAATATAGATATTTCCTTCCCTAGAAATAAATTGGTTGTGGTAACTGGTTTAAGTGGTTCTGGCAAATCTTCCTTAGCTTTTGATACCATTTACGCCGAAGGTCAAAGGCGCTATATGGAAACTTTTTCTGCTTATTCCCGCCAATTTATGGGAGGGATGGAAAGACCAGATGTAGATAAGGTTTCGGGCCTAAGCCCTGTGATCGCCATTGAACAAAAAACGACTTCTAAAAATCCTCGCTCTACCGTAGGTACCATTACCGAGATTTATGATTTTATGCGTTTGCTTTACGCTAGAGTTGGCGACGCTTATTCATATAATACAGGTGAGAAAATGGTTAAAATGTCTGAAGATCAGATATTAAATCAAATTTTAACTCAGTTTGATGGTAAGCCGATCAATATTTTAGCGCCTGTTGTAAAAGGTAGAAAAGGACATTATCGCGAGCTTTTTGAACAAATTAGAAAGCAAGGTTATTTGAAAGTAAGAGTAGATGGAGAGATTGTAGATGTGGTGCCTAAAATGCAGCTAGATCGTTACAAAATCCATGATATTGAAACGGTAGTCGATCGTTTAATTGTTTCCGAAAAAGATAAAAAGCGTCTGTATACTTCTATCCAATCTGCTTTAAAAATAGCTAAAGGCATCATAAAAATATCAGACAAGGAAAATAATACCTATCATTTTTCCAAGTATTTAATGTGCCCTACCACAGGTATTTCTTATGATGAGCCACAACCAAATTCATTCTCGTTTAACTCGCCTTATGGCGCTTGTCCAGAATGTGATGGCTTAGGTTATGTTTTTGATGTGGATGAAGAATCTGTGATTCCTTATCCTAAATTGAGCATTATTAATGGTGGATTAGCCCCATTGGGGGATTACCGTGAAACTTGGATTTTCCAAGTGATAAAAGCTTTGGGTAAAAAGTATAATTTCTCGCTATCCCAACCGATGGAGAAATTAGACAAAAATGCCATTGATATTTTGTTGCATGGAACAGATGAATTGCTTACCGTTCCTGTAGAATACAATAAATGGAATGTTCAAAATTACCAGATTCATTTTGATGGAATCATCAAGATGTTGGAGGAGCAGAACGAGAAGAAAGGTGGAATTTCTGATGATTTGGATAGTTTCAGAGTATTAAAAACTTGTCCGCTTTGCGAAGGTGCCAGACTAAAAAAGGAATCGTTACACTTTAAAGTGGATGAAAAAAATATCTTCGAGTTAGCCTCGATGGATATCAGCAAACTGCAAACTTGGTTTGATGGTTTGGAAGATAGATTAAGCGAGCGTCAAAATATCATTGCCAAAGAAATCCTCAAAGAAATAAGATCAAGAATTGGGTTTTTGTTGGATGTGGGTTTGGTTTATTTGACATTAGATAGAACAGCAAAAACACTATCAGGAGGTGAGGCACAACGTATCCGTTTGGCTACACAAATTGGTTCTCAACTCATGAATGTAA
>JBKJLB010000164.1:0-6158 GCA_046597075.1 Pelobium sp. | reverse complement strand
TACCAATATGAAAAGAATTATTTCATCAGCCACCATCATTTTATTAATGAGTGCAGCTTTAGCCAGTTGTGCTCAATTAATGGAAAAAAAAGAAAGTTATACAAAAGCAGATTCTTTGAGGGGAAGTATAACTTCTCCGTTTCGTACTTGCTATGATATAAATTTTTACCATTTGGATGTGAAGGTAAACCCGACAGAGAAATTTATTAGCGGGAGTACCATTTTTAAATTTGCAGCAACTACAAATTTTAAAACCTTACAGTTTGATTTGTTTGATAATTTAAACATCGATAAAATTACTTATCACGGAAAAGAGCTTGCTGGGATAAGAGAATTTAATGCAGTTTTCCTGACCTTTCCGCAAGACATCCTAAAAGGAAAACAAGATAGTTTTCAAGTATTTTATTCTGGAAAACCAACCGTAGCCAAAAGAGCACCTTGGGATGGCGGTTTTGTATTTGCTAAGCATGATGAAGATAAAGATTGGATTGCCACAGCTTGTCAAGGAGTAGGAGCAAGCATATGGTGGCCTAATAAGGATCAACAAGCAGACGAAGTAGATAGTGCATTAATAAGTGTGAGCGTTCCAAATGATATCATGGATGTTTCTAATGGAAGATTAGTAGGCACTACAGATTTAAAAAATGGCTACACCCGTTACGATTGGAAAGTGGTGAATCCAATTAATAATTATGATATCGCTATTAATGCAGCAAATTACGCTCATTTTAATGATAGCTACAAAGGTATAAAAGGCGATTTAAGTTTAGATTATTATGTTTTGCCTGAAAATCTGGCGAAAGCCAAAACCCAATTTATAGATGTTAAAAGAATGTTAGCAGCATTTGAACATTGGTTTGGGCCTTATCCTTTCTATCAGGATGGTTACAAATTGGTAGAAACGCCACATTTGGGTATGGAACATCAAAGTGCCGTAGCTTATGGTAATAAATATCAAAATGGGTATTTAGGTAGAGATAGATCAGCAACTGGATGGGGTTTGAAATGGGATTTTATCATTATTCACGAAAGTGGTCACGAGTGGTTTGGAAATAACATCACCTCAAAAGACATTGCCGATATGTGGATTCATGAAAGTTTCACCACCTATTCTGAAAATTTATTTGTTGAGTATTTTTACGGCAAGGAAGCGGGTGCTGATTATGTGATAGGTCAAAGGAAAAATATACAGCTCGATGAACCCATTATTGGCGAATATGGTGTAAATAAAGAAGGTTCTGGAGATATGTATGATAAGGGCGCAAATATGTTGCATACCATCCGTCAGATCATTAATAATGATAAAAAATGGCGTTCAATTTTAATAGGATTAAATACCACATTCGGAAAAATTACTATTACCACTCCGGATATTGTGAGATATATCAATCAACAATCAGGGATAAATTTCACTCCTGTTTTTGATCAATATTTAAAACACATAAACATTCCAGTTTTAGAATTAAAGCAACAAGGATTTCAAATTATGATGAGATGGAAAACAGATGTGAAAAATTTTGTGATGCCAATTCGTTTGGATGGGCAAAAAGATTTCGTTTATCCAACTAATAATTGGAAAAGGTTAAAGGCCCCAAAAAGCATAAATGATATCAAATTAGATCGAAATTTTTATGTTGATGTAAAAATTATTGATTAATGATGTAACGTTTTTAAAATATTATCGTCTACTAAGAAAACGTATAGATATGAAATCATTAATTATTACCTTAAGTCTAAGTACTTTATTGGTAGCAAATACCACAAAATCCAATGCTTCTGTAGTAGAAGTTTATCATTCTTTAAGTCAACAAGAATCTGAAACACGAGAGGTTAAAAATTTTCATGGGATTACTTCTAGTGGATTTTTTACTGTCAATGTTAAAATGGGAGACCAAGAAAGTTTAACTATTGAAGGAGATGCGAATGATATTAAAAATATTGTAGTGGATGTTAAAAATGGCATTTTAAGAATAAGGCCAAAAGTAAATTTTAATGGTTGGAAATTAACAGGAAAAAAGTTGACTGTAAATATTACAGCGAAAAGATTAGATGGTTTATTGTTGACTGGGTCGGGAAAAATAAATGTAATCGACATGATGAATTCTGCCAGTGCTAAAATCGAATTAAGCGGATCCGGAGAAATAAATGCAAATATCAATACCGAAGCCGCATTAGTTACAGTTAGTGGATCAGGTAGAATTAACGTATCAGGAAAAACAGGAGCGTTAAATCTTGAAGTTTCTGGATCTGGTAATATTAATGCAAGAGATTTAGAATCAGAAACAGGAAAAGTTGAAGTATCAGGTTCTGGTAATGTTGTAGTTAATACTAAGAAAGATTTGAATATTGCCTTATTAGGTTCGGGATCAGTAAAATATACCGGAAATCCTAAAGTTTATATCGATAAAGCGGGTTCTGGGAAAGTTTCAAATATAGACTAATCACTTTTTTTTATAATTACAAAATTATAAGAAGCGGAATTTATTTTATAAAATATCTTCCGCTTCTTCATTTGGGATATCGTCTTTATCGGTCGATTCGTCAATCATATCTAAAATACTGCCGTCTTGCTTTACCAATAATCCAGTCAGTTTATTAGCCTTATAAGCCCCAGTATCAATATTTATAGCATTTACTTGCGCATCAAAAACCGCTTCATCTTGCGGTGTATGTCCGTAAACCTGTAATTGCGTTAATTTTTTTATTTCATTACGATGCCAAACCACACCATCTTCATTTTTTGCATTAAAAGGATCATCAGTATGTGAAACACCTGCATGTGAAACCATTAAATGTGGCGTTTCAAAATATAAAGGGAAGCTAGCAAACCATTCGGCATCTTTATCAATTACCCTATTATGTAATAAGTATTGACTAAAAGTGCGTTCGCCTGATTTTCCGAACCAATCATCATTAAATTGAGTTAAGCAATGCTGATGAAATTGCTCTTCGTGGTTTCCTCTTACAACAACTGTATCAGAATATTTCTTTTGAATATCCTGAATTAAAGCAGTAGTCTGTGGACTATGATTTCCATGACCTATCAAATCACCAACAAAAATTAGCTGATGCTCTTTTGCTTTCCAGTGTTTCAGTAAGTTTTTTAAGGTATGATAGCAACCATGAACATCGCCAATAATAAAGTGATTCTTCATTTAAATTTTTCCCAGTCTTAACAAAAATTAGTCCAATTTTTTTCCTTTTTAATTAAAATCTTTATTTAATAATCGCTCCAAATCAGTAAAGCTAATGTTCATTTTTACTCTTCCTTGTTGCGCATAAGAAATTTCACCAGTTTCTTCAGATACAATTAAGGCAGTAGCATCGCTTGATTCGGTTACACCAATTCCGGCTCGGTGTCTTAAACCAAATTGAGGTGGGAGTTTATCATTTTCTGTTAAGGGCAAAATACAGCTGGCAGATTTTACTTTGTTCTCTGAAATAATAACCGCTCCATCATGTAAAGGACTATGTTTTTGGAAAATACTTTCCAGCAATCGTTTCGATATTTTGGCATCCATCATTTCACCACTATTTACAAAAGCATCTTGATCAAAATATTTAGCAAATACAATCAAAGCTCCAGTACGTGTTTTTTTCATGGTTTTACACGCATCAATAATTGGCTTTATTTTCGCCATATTGTTTTTCTCTAATTCCTCTTTTCTAAAAATGAACTTCAGCCAAGTTTGATTTTTTAAGGAAATGTTTTTTCCGATGGTGAGTAAAAAACGACGTATTTCTTGCTGAAAAACCACAATCAACGCAATAAAACCAACGCTTACGAAACTGCCTAAAATGCCCGAAAGCAATTTCATATGCAACGCATCTGTAACAAAATAAAGAATGTAAATAAGGATGAAGCCAATGAAAATATTGACAGCAATGGTTCCTCTAATTAAATTATAGATATAGTAAATGATGATTGCTACAAGTAGCATATCCACAATATCTAATACCGAAAGTTTAAGGAAACTGAAATCTAGAAAATCCATCAATCCAAAATAGTAAAAACAATTTGTTTAATTGCTATTAGAACCCAAAAGGTCTAAAATTTTAATACATTCTTTAGCTTCTTTTACATCATGCACTCGAAGAATACTTGCTCCATTTTGTAGCGCAATGGTATTTAAAACGGTGGTTCCATTTATTGCCTCTTTGGCAGTGATATTTAATTTTTTCCAAATCATAGATTTTCTAGAAAGTCCAGCTAAAACAGGATAGCCCAACATTCTAATTTCCGAAAAATGGTTTAAAAGCTGATAGTTCTGATCAATACTTTTCGCGAAGCCAAAGCCAGGATCAAGTATAATGTCATTAACGCCTATATCTTTTAGTTGTGCAATCTTTTCAGAGAAATAGGCTGATATTTCTTGAATCATATTTTCATACTGATTGAGGCTTTTCATAGTTTGGGGTGTGCCTTTCATATGCATTAAAATGTAAGGCACTTTCAATTTGGCAACGGTTTCAAACATTTGATCATCCAAATTTCCTCCAGAAATATCATTAATCATATGTGCTCCATTTTCAATGGCTTGTTCAGCAACTTGGGATCTAAAAGAATCCACTGATAAAATAGATTCAGGAAATTCTTTAACAATTAATTTTATGGCGGGTATTAAACGGGTAATTTCTTCTTTTTCAGAGATATCATCAGCGCCAGGCCGACTAGAATAGGCTCCTAAATCAAGAAAATCAGCACCTTCACTGATCATCTTTTCTGCTTGTGTAAGAATTTCCTTCTCGGTATTTACTCTGCTGCCTTCAAAAAAAGAGTCGGGGGTAATGTTTAAAATCCCCATCACTTTAGGTTCGGTTAAATCTATGATTTTACCGCCTATATTTAGTGTCTCTTTTATTTGAAAAAATGTATCTTTAGCCGTCATAATTGACGCAAAATAGGCATTAATTCATATATCCTGTAAACATCAGGGCAAACATTTTATCAGCTTTGGCAAATAATACATCTTCAGAATACGACGCAATTATTAAGGTTTGTAAAGATCTTTTTATTAAGAAAACCAAAGATTATGGAACGGCGTGGCGCATATTAAGACCATCCTCGATTACCGACCAAATTTTCATCAAGGCCCAGCGCATACGCACACTCGAAGATAAAAAAGTAAATAAGGTTGGCGATGATACTATTGGTGAATATATAGGAATTGTCAACTATTGCGTAATCGCAATGATGCAGTTAGAAACTAAAGAGGATGCGCCTCAAGAATTAAATGCTGAGGATGTAGGAGTAGATTTTGATGTTAAAGTTAATGAGGCAAAAGAGTTGATGTTTGCAAAAAACCATGACTATGGCGAAGTATGGCGAGACATGCGGGTAAGCTCTTTAACTGATTTAATTTTGATGAAGATTTTAAGAGTAAAACAAATAGAGGATAACAAAGGAAAAACCTTAGCCTCAGAAGGTGTGAAAGCAAATTATCAAGACATGATGAACTATGCCATATTTGCTTTAATTAAACTGGGTGTTTCCTGATTTTTAGATATGCAAAAGAGAAACAATACAATACTTTGGGTAGCCAGAATTTTAGTCGGTTTACTATTTATATTCTCCGGACTTATTAAATTAAACGATCCGCTTGGTTTTTCTTACAAGTTGGAAGAATATTTTGAAGTTTTTCACTTGCTTTTCTTAAACCAATTTGCTGTTTTCCTTTCTGTATTCTTGTGTGCCTTAGAGGTTATTCTTGGAGCGTTATTGCTAACCGGCTTCTATGCTAAAAAAGTAGCGTGGGGATTACTTTTGCTGATTGTATTTTTTACTTTTTTAACATTTTATTCAGCCTTTTTTGATGTTGTTAAATCCTGTGGTTGTTTTGGTGATGCGATTCCATTAACTCCATGGCAGTCTTTTAGTAAAGATATTTTTCTATTCATCTTCATAGGTTTTATTTTCATCAAAAAAAACGATATAAATCCAATTTCTTCTAATAAATCAGTTCAGTTTTTGATGAGCTCTTTAGTTGTTGTTCTAACTGTTTTATTTGGCTTATATACTTACACTTTTCTCCCAATTATTGATTTTTTACCTTACAAAGTTGGTGTAAATATTCCTAATGCAATGAAAATTCCAGAAGGCGCTCCACAAGATGAGTATGTCATTATCTACACTTTAAAAAACAAGAAGACTGGTGAAC
>JBKJLB010000089.1:0-5336 GCA_046597075.1 Pelobium sp. | reverse complement strand
TCAAAAACTATGGTTAGATTATATCAAACCTTACGTGGATGAGCATTATACTGATAATTATGGTACAGCCGTAGCGGTAATCAATCCAAAAGCAACATATAAAGTGGTAATTGAAGCACATGCTGATGAAATTTCTTGGTTTGTAAACTACATTACCAGTGACGGTCTAATCTATGTGATTCGTAACGGAGGTTCGGATCATCAAATAGCCCCTTCAAAAAGAGTAAATATCCATACAGATAAAGGAGTGGTTAAAGCCGTTTTTGGATGGCCTGCGATTCACACCCGTTCGGGAGGTGAAAAAGAAGAAGCACCCCAATTAAAGAACATCTTTTTAGACTGTGGTTGTACCTCTAAAGAAGAAGTGGAAAAATTAGGTGTTCACGTGGGTTGTGTAATTACTTATGAGGATGAATTCATGGTGTTAAATAATCGTTATTATGTGGGTAGGGCTTTAGACAATAGAGCGGGAGGTTTTATGATTGCCGAAGTTGCTCGTTTATTACATGAGAATAAGAAAAAATTAGATTTTGGGTTATACATCGTAAACTCTGTACAAGAAGAAATTGGTTTACGCGGTGCCGAAATGATTGCCAATAAAATAAAACCAAATGTGGCAATCATTACGGATGTTACTCATGATACCACTACTCCAATGATTAGTAAAATCACTCAGGGAGATTTGTCTTGTGGCAAAGGCCCGGTGGTTTCTTATGCTCCTGCCGTTCAAGTAAATTTGAACAAGTTATTAGTAGAAACAGCCCAGAAAAACAATATTCCTTTCCAACGTCAAGCTTCCTCTCGTTCAACCGGTACTGATACTGATGCTTTTGCTTATAGTAACGATGGTGTAGTTTCAGCATTAATTTCTTTACCATTAAGATACATGCATACCACAGTAGAAATGATACATAAAGAGGATGTGGATAATGTCATCAATCTTATCTATCACTCTTTATTAGCTTTAAAAAAGGATCAGAATTTTAAATACATTAAGTAAATGAACGGCTATATAATTACCAAAAAATGTAAAGTATTTGCATTTATCTTTATGTTTTTTTCATATTCTTTAGTTCAGGCTCAAGAGATTTCTGGTTATCAAAAACCTCCTGAGGCAATTACTCAAATGATTGAGAATTCTATCAATCATTCGGTAATGATTAGCAGTCATGCACAATACATGGCTATTTTAGAAGAACCAGGTTATCCATCCATTGAAGAAGTAGCGAAATCCTATATTAAATTAGCAGGTTTACGTGTAAATGGAGCTAATTTTTCGAACAGCCGTTCTTCTTACTACGCTTCTTTAGGCCTAAAGAATCTAAAAAATAATGATAATTTTTCTTTGGCTGATATTCCAAAAGGTGCCAAAATTAAAGATGTGATTTTCTCTCCGGATGAGAGATACATTTCATTTACAATTACTTCCAATAATGAAATTCAACTTTGGTTAGGAGATTTAGAGCAAAAATTAGCCAAGCGATTATCTGATATTGTTTTAAATGATACCTATGGAAGATTATACCAATGGACTCCAGACAGTAAATCACTTTTGGTTAAATGTGTAGCCCCCATAAAAGAAGTACCTAAAAGATCAATTATTCCTGAAGGTCCAAATACCCAAGAAAATATTGGTAAAACTGCTCCAAATCGTACTTATCAGGATTTACTAAAAACGCCGTCAGACGAAACGTTTTTTGATTTTTACCTTACCGCTCAGTTAAAAATGGTATCCATAAATGGTGATACCGTTAATTTCAGTACTCCAGAGATTTATCGTGATTTTGATTTCTCGCCAGATGGTGCCATGGTGATGACAAAAACTATTCATCGCCCGTATTCTTTCATCGTTCCTATTGGAAATTTTCCATATACGGTTTCGATTTTGGATAGGTTTGGCAAGTTAAATGAAAAAGTTGCCGAAATTCAGCTAGCAGATCATCTGCCACAAGGTTTTGATGCCGTTTTGGAAGGGTCAAGAGAATTTGGATGGAGAGCCGATGAGCCGCAGACTTTTTATTGGGTTGAAGCTCAAGATGGTGGAGACCCTTCAAAAAGAATTGCAATCAGAGATATAATTTATACGAGAAAAGTTGGCGAAACGGTCAATGAAAAAAATAAATTAGCTGATTGCTATCTTCGCTTTGAACATATTGATTGGGGCAACGACCAAATTGCAATGGTTACCGAAAGATGGTGGAAAACCAGAGGAGAAAGAAGAGTCTTTATTAAACCTAATAATCCTAAATACCGTGTAAATATTTGGGATAGATACTATGAAGACACCTATTCTGACCCAGGTGAATTTGTGACTGTTAAAAATGAATATAATAAAGATGTTCTACTACTAGATTATAATAACGTTCGCAAAGTTGCAGATCCAAATAACATCTGGATTTTCTCTATATCACAAGGAGCATCGCCAAAAGGAGATCGTCCGTTTTTATTAAAGTTTAATGTAAAAACAAAATTAACAGATACACTTTTTCATTCCAGAGCTCCGTATTACGAACGTCCAATTTATTTTGATAATAAACAAGATTTAATCATCAGTCAAGAATCGGTAACGGAGCCTACCAACTATTTCATCTATAATAACAAGCGCAAAAGGCAAGAGCAATTAACTTTTTTTGAAAATCCATATCCTCAATTATTTGGCATTAGTAAGCAACAAATCCAATATCAAAGAAAAGATCGTTTAAATTTATCAGCTAATTTATACCTACCGAAAGACTATAATCCTACAAAAGGTAAGTTACCAGTTTTAATGTGGGCTTATCCAAAAGAGTTTAAAACTGCAACTGCAGCGGGTGCGGTAAAAGGTTCTCCGTACCAATTTGTAAAAGTTTCTTGGGGCTCTCCTATTTTTTGGGTAACACAAGGATATGCCGTTCTAGACAATCTAGATATGCCAATTGTTGGTGAAAGCAACGAACAACCAAATGATACTTTTATTACACAACTGACTCAAAATGCAGAAGCAGCAATAGATAAAGTCACTAAAATGGGTATAGCTGATCCTAAAAAAATTGCAATTGGTGGGCACTCTTATGGTGCGATTATGACTGCTAATTTATTAGCTAATACAAAACTTTTTGCAGCAGGAATTGCAAGAAGTGGCGCCTACAACAGAACATTAACACCATTTGGTTTTCAAGCGGAAGAGCGAACTTATTGGGACGATCCAAAACTGTATTTCGATATGTCTCCATTCTCAAAAGCAAACAAAATTACCACTCCCTTACTTTTAATACATGGCGAGGCTGACGATAACTCAGGAACATTTCCAATACAAAGCGAAAGGTTCTATAGTGCGCTAAAAGGTTTTGGAGCTACCACACGTTTAGTATATTTACCAGCAGAAGCACACAGTTATAGAGCTAAAGAATCCATTTTACACATGTTGTGGGAGATGAACAATTGGTTAGATAAGTATGTAAAAAATAAAAATCTTTAGATTCAATCACAAGTTAATTCTTTTCAAATGTCAGTAAATCAAGATCTGTTTATTAAAAAAGTTCAAGAGTCATACAAACCTTCTGGACCGTTCATTTATTTAGGTGCAGGGATTTTAGACGGGAAAATTATTGCTGAGGCAGAGGTAAACATTCCGTTAAAAATGATGAACCGGCATGGTTTAATTGCAGGCGCAACCGGAACAGGAAAAACAAGGACTTTACAATTAATTGCTGAGCAACTTTCTGATGCTGGTGTACCTGTTTTTATGTTGGATGTGAAGGGTGATTTATCAGGTTTAAATAAAGAAGGTGTTACCAATCCAAAATTAATTGAAAGAGGTACTGCATTAAATAGACCTTTTGTCCCAGCCTCATTTCCGGTAGAACTATACTCTCTTTCAGGGAAATTAGGAGCAACCATGCGGGCCACAGTTTCAGAATTTGGACCAATTTTACTTGGAAAAATTTTAGACCTTAATGATACTCAAACAGGTGTATTAGCTGCAATATTCAAATATGCCGACGACCAAGGAATGGCCATGGTTGATTTGAATGATTTGAAGAAATTATTAAGTTACCTTTCTGAAGGAGACGGAGCTGCCGAGATAAAAGAGAACTACGGAAAAATATCAAGTTCGACCTCTGGTACTGTTTTACGTAAAATTGTAGCTATAGAACAACAAGGATTGGGTTCTATTTTTGGAGAAACATCATTCGATATTACAGATTTAATACAAAAAACAGACGGCAAAGGCCTAATCAGTTTATTAAATATTGCGGATGTACAAAGCCAACCCTCTCTATATTCAACTTTTTTATTAAGCCTATTGGCAGAAATTTACAGCAGCTTACCAGAGGTTGGTGATTTAGATCAACCTAAATTGGTATTCTTTTTTGATGAAGCACATTTGTTATTTAACAATGCATCTAAAGCTTTTCTAGAGCAAATAGAGCAAATTATCCGTTTGATAAGATCTAAAGGAGTTGGGGTTTTCTTTTGCACACAGTCTGCATCAGATATACCTGAAAGTGTTTTAGGGCAGTTAGGTAATAGAGTGCAACATGCTTTAAGAGCGTTTACTCCTAATGATGTTGATGCACTAAAGAAAACTGTTAAAACTTATCCTCAGTCTGATTTTTACGAAATAGACCGTATTTTAACTGCCTTAGGTATTGGCCAAGCTTTAATCACGGTATTAAATGAAAAAGGTATTCCAACAGAAGTTGTTGCCACTCACTTAACTCCTCCTCGATCTATAATGGGTCCAATGGATGCTATTTATTGTCAAAACTTGATGAATAGTTCTGATTTATATACCAAATATCAAAAAGAAATAGATCCAGAAAGTGCATTCGAGATTATCAATACCCGTATTAACAAAAAATTACAAGAACAACAGCAGGAAGAAATTCAAGAAGAAGAAACAAAAATATCTAAATCTACTAAACCCGAAAAAAGCATGTTAGAACAAGCTATTGCAGCTCCAATTACTCGCCAAATTGGGAGAGAAATAGTGAGAGGGATTTTTGGAATGATTACTGGAAAAAAAACACGTAGTAGAAGTGGCGGATTATTTGGCCTTTAAATTATTTATTACAAATAGAAAATTATAAAAATGAAAAAACCAACATTATTAATTTTGGCAGCAGGCATGGCTAGCCGTTATGGTAGCATGAAACAGATTGACGGATTTGGACCAAACGGAGAAACAATTATTGATTATTCTATTTATGACGCAATCAAAGCTGGTTTTGGAAAAATAACTTTTATTATTCGAGAAGAATTTTTAGATAGTTTCAAAAGTATTTTTGAACCTAAATTAGCCGGAAAAATTGAAACTGATTATGTTTTTCAAACATTCGACTTGAAGAAATATG
>JBKJLB010000385.1:0-3192 GCA_046597075.1 Pelobium sp. | reverse complement strand
CGCGCCTGCTTTGGGAGCAGGAGGCCGCAGGTTCGAATCCTGCCATCCCGACGATACCACTAGAACCCTTTAAGTTTAAAAATTTAAAGGGTTTTTTGTTTTTAAACAGTCTGTATCTAAGTCCATCATCAACAGTATTCTAGATCAATAATAGGGTGCCCATTTTAAAGCTTACATTTGATTATGGAATAAGTTATTTAACTATCTCGTATTCTTGAGAATAATTATTAACAAATGTAGCCTCCTTTCAATAATTTTTAAATAAAAAGACTATTTAAATTGAACATCATATGCAGGTTTTATCATTTTCTATTATTTTAATTCCTGTGATTGCTATATCGCTAGATATTTTGTTGTACGTTATTTTATTAAAAAAAGAGAGTCGAAAGAAGATTTATAAACAATATGTACTTATAACAATATTAATTTCATTTCTACTAAATGCAGTATGGGAAATTGCTCATATACCGTTATATGTGCAAGGAATATATACATGGAGTCACATTCTTTTTTGTTTATTAGCTTCTGTTGCAGATGCCATTATGGTGATGCTGATTTACTTCGGCTTTGCCATTATTTATAAAAATGCGTTTTGGATACAGAACCTAAACCCCAATAAGGTTGTTTTCTTGATGTTAACTGGCGGGGTAGGAGTTATTCTTGCTGAAACTAGGCATTTATCAATTGGAACATGGAGCTATGCTGATGCAATGCCTATCATCCCAATTGTGGATGTGGGCCTTTCACCGGTTTTACAATTCATGATTTTGCCATTGCTTATTTATATGATTTCTTTTAAGGTGGTGGTGCGGAATCAACACAATTAGCATAAAATTATTTTAGACTGTGACCTTTGTCATTTTTCATTTCCTTTATTTTATCCAAATTTGGATATAAAGAAGAAAACCATGAAAACTCTAAAAATTCAATTTACTCATTCAGTGCAGGGAAGAATTCAAATCAGGAAGAAAAAAGCGAATAGTAAATTCAAAATGCGCAATTTCATCAGTGATAAGAATTTCACAGTCGATATCAATATGAAAGACTTAACAGATGGGGATTGGACTGCTTGTTTAGAATGGAGTCACGATGATATGCCATTTTTCATGGAAAAACATTTTAGCGTGGTTGATGAAAATTGTTTGCAATAAAGAAATTTGAATCATCTTTCGAGTTATAGCCTAAAATAGGATATAACCAGATTTCCATTTAAAATTGTCTAATTTCAAAGAAGAGAACATAAATGGTTAAGATAAAAATTCCAAAGAATCCAAAGTAAATTTATCTCAAAAAACAGCAAACAACTATGGCGCTTGTACCAAAGGATTAAGTGATGCTACGGTAGGTGTCTTCATAACCATTATTTTTAATTTTCTGTCTGTGATGGTATAGACCAATTAGAAGATAATTGTGTAGGCTCGATTATTTACTCATCTTCTAACAACATATCTGCTAAATGTTCATCCAAATTATAAATGTCTTTTCTGAAATTTAACTGATGATCTTGACCGACAAATGCAGTAAAATAGGCAATTAAAACAGGGACTTTAGTACTTAACCTAACATAGGTTTCTTGACCATTATGCATTGCATTATTAATTTTTTCAGGTGTCCATTCAGCTTGGTGTCGTAGTAGGTAATTAGCCAGTTTAACAGGATCTTCAACACGGATACAGCCATGACTAAATGCTCTGGACGTTTCGCCAAACAAGGATTTGGCTGGCGTGTCATGTAAATAAGTATTGTAGCTATTTGGGAAAAGGAATTTAACCAGCCCTAAAGAATTATTGGGTCCAGGGTTTTGTCTCATAATGGGTAAACCGTTTCTATAGCCTGTTATTTCAATATCATGTTTAGCCAAATAGTTTGAATTCTTCTTTATATGTGGCAGAATTTCATTCTTCACGATACTTTCTGGAACATTCCAATAAGGGCTAAATACTACATTTTCCATTTCTCCGTAAAAAACGGTGGTAGGATGCGTACTTTGCCCAACCACAACTTTGCAACTCCACATCAAGCTATCTTTATGAAAAACATGCAACTTAAAATCGGGAATATTTACCGCCAGTACATCCTCATATTTAGCAATGGGCAACCATCGGTTTCGCTCCATATTAACAATTATTTGCCGAATTCGACTCTTTAAAGGGATGTTCAAAGTATAGATGGTCTCATTACCCAATGTACCGTCGGCAGTTAATCCGTTTCTTTGCTGAAATCCTTTAAGGGCATTATAAAATCCTTTATCAAAAATGATACTGGTGGTATCTCCGTGGTAATCGTCTAATAAAAAAAGTCGTTTTTTAACCTGAGCAATCTGCAAGGAAGAGTCTCCCAATTGGCTAGCTTTTTTAAAATCGTTCAGCTTTGGCCAATCCGCTCGATGGTCCAAATCTTTATACTTTTTAAGATAAGACTTAAGCATATCATATTGACGGAAAATAGGTTCTTTGATTAGCTTTTGATTCGTATTATTTTCCAAAAGACTGTCCAGAAAATGTTCATAGTTAACTTTTTTACGTGGCAAGTGCCATTTTAAAGATTCACTTACCGACGCATCCATCCCTTCCCAACTTAACTTAGAGAATACAAAGTAGTCTGCGGTGAGCATCAGCTCTAATGAAATATTTATTTTTTTTTGTTGTTTGTTACCTTTTAGATTAAACAAAGAGTCTAGTGTATTTTGATAAGGAATTTTGCGGTAAATACCTTCGTTTTCTAAATTGATGATTCTGTTGAATAGATTGTTGGCTTGTTCTATTAATTTCCCTTTATCAAACCAAGCATAAGTATAATCTCGGCTGGTATAAAAAGTAAATACGTCCTCTTGAGCTCCTTTTAGTCGAGGATATTTTTTAAAAAAGTCAATAATCTCTAAACTATCTAAATAGAGAACGTTTTGTTCAACAAAGCTTCCTTGTATGCTGTGGTCCCAATTTTTTTGCATTACATCCTGCAGTGTTTCTTTCTTATTGGGCTGTGCACAACTGTTTAAAGAAATGCAGCTCAATAAAAGGATAATGATATAATTAACACTCCAATTTCTCATCATTAGTTTATAAGCCTTCAATTTCATTAATTCAATCAATGATTTACGTGATTGGAAGTCAGTAATTAAATGATATTCATCATTTCAAGAAATATATTTAATCTTACATTTAGTCTTAAACGTGTTGTTAAAATCATGAA
>JBKJLB010000275.1:0-2639 GCA_046597075.1 Pelobium sp. | reverse complement strand
AACTCATTATAAAATATTCACCCCTCTGCTTTATCCTTAAATATTTGATATATTTGAATTAACGACTCGCTCAACGAGTAAGTTATTGACCATAAAAATAACCAACCAAAACCAATTTAATTTTGATAAAAATTACGCATTCATGAAAAATTTCACTTTCCTCTTTATTGCCTTGTTATCATTTGTTACAAGCAAAACTTCTGCATTTCAACAATTTACAGAAATACAAGGTATCGACTCCACATTAAAAGCAGGAGATAATTTTTTTATGTACGTAGATGGTAAATGGTATAATTCTGCTCAGATTCCTTCTACCCAAGCAGGAGTTGGCACTTATATGTTTATGAATTATCCGCAGCGGATACGCTTACAAAACATTTTGGACAGTGTTTCAAAAAACAACAACGCGAAAGGAAGCATTGAACAAAAAGTAGGTGATTTTTATGCTTCGGGTATGGATCTATCTACCATTAACAAACGTGGTTATGATCCAATCAAACCATTGCTAGCCAGAGTGGAGACCATCAGCAATGTCCCTTCTCTAATGAAATTTGTTGCAAATGAAATTAAAATGAACAATGGCTCTATCGTGGCTTTCGGGGTGAGTCCGGATGATAAAAACAGCAGTCTAAATATTGCCCACTCCTACCAAACAGGTATCGGTTTGCCAGACAGAGATTATTATTTCAAAACAGATGCATCAACAACTGCAATTCAAGAAGCTTATAAAAAATATCTGGCTACTTTATTTGAGCTCACCGGAAGCAATACTGTCGATGCTAAAAAGAACGCTGATAGAGTTTATAATATTGATAAGCAATTGGCTACCGCTCACAGAACAAGAGTAGAGCTGCGGGATGTAAAAGCTAATTACAATAAAATTGCTATTGCAGACCTCGTGAAAAGACAGCCGAATATTGGCTGGTTAACTTTATTGGCTAATTTGGGTGTTAAAGCAGATTCTATTGATATCGGTCAACCTGCCTACTATGATCAACTCAATGCGCTCCTAAAATCAGTTTCGATTAGTGATTGGAAAGTTTATTTAAAGGCAAATTCGATAGGGAATTATGCAGATGTGCTGAGTAAACCATTTACAGATGCAACTTTTGAATTTACCAAAGTTTTATCCGGACAGGCCGTACAAAAATCTAGAGGAGAAATAATGGCAAGTGCAGTTGATGTAACTCTGGGTTATGCATTAGGACAATTATACGTTAAGAAATATTTTACTGAAGATGCCAAAAAACGTATGGAAGAATTGGTGAATAATCTGCAAAAAGCTTATGCAAATAGAATAAATAACCTAGATTGGATGAGTGACAGTACCAAAATAAAAGCCAAGGAAAAGCTATTTGCCATCACCAAGAAAATAGGCTACCCTGATAAATGGAGAGACTACAGCAGTGTAACTGTTGATCGGAATAAATATTTTGAAAATGTGGTATCTGCTGCTGCTGCTAACTATCAGTATCAATTGGCAAAATTTGGCAAACCAGTTGACAAGTCAGAATGGTTTACTACGCCTTCAACAGTCACCGCTTATAATAATCCTTCGGCAAATGAAATCGTGTTCCCAGCTGGTATTTTACAAGCGCCTTATTTTGATAACGATGCTGATGACGCCCTAAACTATGGCGGAATTGGAATGGTAATTGGCCATGAAATAACACATACTTTTGATGACCAAGGTGCACAATATGATAAAGACGGTAACGTAAAAAACTGGTGGACAAAAGATGACTACGCCAAGTTTAAAGCAAAGACACAACAAGTGATTGATTTGTACAGTACATTCACCGTATTAGATAGTTTGCATGTGAAAGGCGCCATGACCGTTGGAGAAAACACAGCAGACATTAGCGGTGTAGCAGTTGCTTATGACGCCTTCAAAATGACCAAGGAAGGGCAAGATAAAACCTTGAAAATTGGCGGCTTTACACCTGATCAACGCTTCTTTTTATCCGTCGCAAAAATATGGAGGGTTAAAATGAAGGATGAGTATTTACGACTTTGGATAAATAACAACCCACATTCTCCACCTATGTGGCGTGTAAACGGACCGCTAATGAACAGCACTCCTTTTTACAAAGCATTTGATGTGCAGCCTGGCGATAAAATGTATTTACCTGAAGATAAAAGAATAAATATTTGGTAGGATTTAATTTATTGCGAAAAATCCCATAGTACTTAAGCTTTTGAAAGAATAATTTGGAAGCTTGATAATTGTTTTTACAATTCTAGCTATTCTAATAGGCATGTGGAATTTTAAATAAAGATGTTTTGCAACCTAAATGATTAATTTTTCTTATGCTATCCTATACTGGTTAAATGCAATTGCTTTTAAATAATTTTTTCTTTGTTTCAAAAAATATTAGAACCAATTTTTAGCTAGCATTATAGTAATTTTATCTAAAATCATAAAATCAAAATGCCACTAATAACTCGCTATTTTATATTCTCTATATTTTTCATCAATTTGATTTCTTGTAAAATTCTAGAAAATAAAATTCCAAAAATCGACCAAACAGTGTGGATTCACGGAGCTGCTGATTGCAGTAAAAATACAGATCCGATGATTCAGGTTGTCCAACTCAACCAAAGTACTTGGATTTTGAGACAAAACAAGTGTGTTAATT
>JBKJLB010000149.1:0-2937 GCA_046597075.1 Pelobium sp. | reverse complement strand
TTTTTTGAAAATCACGCAAACAAAAAGTATTACCAAAGCGGCAGCCGAGCTACACTTAACGCAACCAGCTGTTTCAATTCAACTTAAAAATTTGCAAGATCAGTTTGAAGTACCACTAACAGAGGTTATTGGTAGGCAGCTATACGTTACTGATTTTGGGAGAGAAATCGCCATTTCTGCTCAAAATATTATAGACCAAGTTTATGCTATCAATTATAAAACGATGGCTTTTAAGGGGCAATTATCTGGGCGTTTAAAAATTTCTATTGTATCCACTGCAAAATATGTCATGCCTTATTTTTTAACGGATTTTCTAAAAAAGCATGATGGTATAGAACTCATCATGGATGTTACCAACAAAGTAAAAGTGATAGAGAGTTTGTTACAAAATGAAGTTGATTTTTCTTTAGTTTCAGTATTGCCAGGTCATTTAATGATTGATAAAATACCGTTAATGAGTAATAAATTGTATTTGGTGGGTAATACAGAGCAAACTTTTAATCAAAAGGAATATGATCATAGCATTTTGGAGGATTTACCAATGATTTATAGAGAGCAGGGTTCTGGAACGCGACAAACTATGGAACAATTTATTAATGCTCGTGGTTTACAAACTAAGAAAAAGATGGAACTTACAACCAATGAAGCTGTAAAACAAGCTGTGATGGCAGGTTTAGGCTTTTCAATCATGCCTATTATTGGTATTAAAAATGAATTAAAGAATAAAGTATTGCAAATTATTCCTGTAAAAGGATTCCCGATAAAAAGTGAATGGAATTTAATTTGGTTAAAAAGCAAGAATCACTCACCAGCGGCTAGTGCCTATCTAGAGTTTTTAAAATCTAATAAAGAGCAAATCATTAAAGAGAAATTCTCTTGGTTTGGAGATTTTAATTAGAAGTGGCGCGAACTTTTTCTTGTAATGCCGAAAAAACCAATGAATTCAGAAAATCATTTACATTCTTGAGACTTTTAGTTTCTGCAAAATCTGTTAAAGCAGGTAAGTGCGTCATAAAAAAATCCTGAAAATGTGCCATTTCTATAATTGTACTTGCCAACGATCTGGTGTAAGGATAATCGGGATTAAAATCCTTAAATATATCGCTTATTCGAGCGCATAAATTTTTATAAGGTTTAAAAAGTTGGTGCTGATTATCTTCTGTTACATGCTTAGTTAAATAAACTTTGGATGATTCGTAAATAATAATTTGATGCACATCCTCTAAACTAATATCATCTATTACCATATGTTCTTCATCCATTTGCCAGGTTAAAATCTGATTAATTATTTTAATTTTTTCTGCCGAGTTTTTTAGATTATTTGTTTTAAACATTACCTGATAATCTAACCAGTGCCAGTACCAAGCGACTATATAGTTCAATAAACGGTGTTTGTTTTCGAAATATCTATAGACAGTAGCTTCTGTTGTTGGGATTTCTTCCGCAAGTTTTTTAAATGTAAAAGCTTCAAATCCTAGTTTTCTAATTAAATAGATGCTTTTTTTAATTATATTTTTGCCAATTTCACTTTGTTCAGGGTTTCTGACATAAAGTTTCTCATTCATTTTTGGATGTAGCTCCCAGTTCATAACTTTACATAATTATTCTTAAAGATAGTAAAAATGTCATAAAACAATCATTTACTATTTTTTATAATAGTAATACTATTGTTTTTGGAAGTTATTTATTTTATTTGTAGCATAAACTAAATTGTAATGGCAGCAAAACCTTCATTAAGGTCAGCAATAATTAAATTGTTTCAGTTAATAAATTTAGAGAAGCGTGAAATACAAAATTTGTATATCTATGCCATACTGAGCGGAGTTATTGTTTTGTCTTTGCCTTTAGGAATCCAAGGAATTATAAATTTATTGTTTGGAGTAACCATTAGTACTTCGTTAATAGTATTAATTTTTTTAGTGATTCTTGGGGTATTATTGAGTGGTGTGTTGCAAGTGAAACAAATGCGTATTACAGAGCGAATACAGCAACGAGTATTCGCCAGATTAACTTTTGCCTACGCTTATCGTATTCCTAAATTAAATTTACCAAGTATTGATAATTATTATCTACCAGAGTTGGTAAATCGTTTTTTTGATACCGCTAGCTTACAGAAGGGGCTTTCTAAATTAATGATTGACTTTCCAGCAGCTTCTATTCAAATATTTTTTGGATTGCTTCTATTAAGTTTTTATCATCCAGTATTTATTGTTTTCGGTATCTTTTTGATAGCAATTGTACTCTCAATATTTCATTTCACTAGTCCAAGAGGATTTGCAACCAGTATTAAAGAATCAGATTATAAGTATGATGTTGCCCATTGGTTAGAAGAATTAAGCAGGAGTATCAAAACTTTTAAGTTTTATCAGCACACTGATTTGCATTTAAAAAACACAGATAAACTGGTAGATGGATATCTAAAGGCCCGAAACGATCATTTTTCGGTATTGGTGTTTCAATATCGGATCATCATCGCTTTTAAAGTTTTAATTACAGCGGCAATGCTAATCATAGGAGCTGTTTTATTTGTGAATCAGCAAATTAATTTAGGGCAGTTTATCGCTTCAGAAATTATCATTATATCTATCATAAGTGCGATTGAGAAGCTAATCGTAAGTTTAGAAGTGGTATATGATGTTTTGACATCATTAGAAAAAATCAATAAGGTTTTAGAGAAACCGCAGGATAGAGACTTCCATAGCGAAAACACCTTAAGTGTTAATCCAGCTGGGCTTGACATAAAAATTAGAAGTCTAAATTTTAAATATAATAACGGAAAAACCATTCTTAAAAATTTAAATCTTCAAATAGAGGCTGGATATAAAATATGTTTACGCGGTTTAGAAGGTTCTGGTAAATCTACATTACTTAAAGTTTTAACAGGGATGTGGCCTGATTTCGAAGGGAACATCGCCTTTAATGATATTCCATTTGCAA
>JBKJLB010000114.1:0-2646 GCA_046597075.1 Pelobium sp. | reverse complement strand
AGGATCGCATAAAGCTGTAATTGCACTGCCAACTGAGAATGATAAATAATTTTCTGTTTCATTATAAAAAATACTTCTGATCAAAACACTCAGATCAAAATCACCATTTTCTTTTATATATCCGATACAGCCGCTATAAGGGCCGCGTGCATTTGTTTCAAACTCATCAATCAATTGCATGGCTCTTATTTTTGGTGCGCCCGTCATGCTAGCCATTGGAAAAGTAGCGCGGATAATATCATTAAACGAAATATTTTCTTTTAATTCGCAACTCACAGTGCTTACCAGTTGGTGCACCTGCTCGTAGGTTTCAATGTCATATAATTTTTCCACCATCACCGTTCCTTTTTTGGCAATACGTGACAGATCATTACGCGAAACATCAACGATCATTACATTTTCATTCCGCTCTTTAAGACTATTCAATAACTCGTTTTTAAGTTTTGAATCTTCTTCTGGTGTAATTCCTCTTTTTGCAGTGCCTTTAATTGGTTTTGTAATAAGTTTGTTACCGCGCTTACTTAAAAATAATTCGGGACTTGCGGATATAATATATTTATCATCCAACTTAATTAAAGCGGAGTAGGGTGCTTTGCTAATGGAATTTAATTTTTGATAAATAATAAGAGGATCTATTTTTGCATTTTCGGCTTCAAACGTTATGCAATAATTAATTTCGTAAATGTCACCATTCTGAATATGCTTTTTTAATTCAGTAACATTTTTTATATAATCGGTTTTTGATGTTTTTGAATTTAAATTAATTGAACTTGAATTTAATTGAGGAATTGCCAGTTCATTAAATTCCTGTAATGATATTTTTTTTTCAGATTCAAAAAAAACAAGATCATCAAACTTTAGCAGAGATAATTTTTTTGAAATAAGGTTTTCAATTTTATTTTTATGATCGTAATTACAGAAGAAAAAACCAGCATGATCAGCCGCTATTTTAGTCGGGTTATCAGCACAAAATAACTTTGCATCAAACCCATTTTCGCAGCCATTACCATTAAATAAGGCTAAATATTTGATTTTTCTTAAATCTGTAGTAAAACCCATTTGATTACAAAAGTGCTAAATTTTGAGTGAAACATAGGTTTGAATGAGTTAATTTATCAGCATTAAAAATCTAAACAATTTAGCTAAAATTTTTCGCCATTTTAAGTTTTTTTTGACTAAAAGATTGTACCTTTAAGTATTGTTTTACCAATATTATGAACGGTTGAGATTTATGAAAAAGACGGTATTTATATTTGCTATTTTGTTTTTAAGCAATTGCGATATTTTTTCGCAGATTATTTCACGCCCTATCCAACCGTTAAGCCCTTCCGAACTGGATAATTCGAATGTGATTCCTCAATTAGCACCTGACCCTAATCAAAAAGTTATGGCATGTATAGGGAACGCTGCAAATGATAACTGGGCTAATGCGCAATCTTTAACTGTTAATGGTGGTAGTGTTACAGGTACAACTTGTGGTACTTCTGAAGTCGGTGAAACATCAGCATGTAATACAGCTGGTAAACCTTCTGTTTGGTATAGTTTTGTAGCAATCGCTACAACACAATATGTAAAAATTGATTTGGTAACCGGATTATGTTATTTTGGAAGTGCAGTTTATGCTAATAGTAGTTTGCCTACCGTTAATTGTGGTAATGCCGGACCAATCAGTTGTCAATCAAGTTCCGGAGGACCGGCAACCCAAATATATCAATTAACCAATCTTACAATTGGGAATACTTATTACATTCAGATAATATACCCTTCCGGTGGAGTTTGTGGTTCAAACGCAACTTTTAATATAGGAGTTACTACAGCAAATCCGGGTGGTGTAATTACAAACCCACCGCCATTAACAACATGTAGCGCACCGGGACCAGGATGTTTTTTTAATAGTCCACCTACTGTAGCAGCTGTAACTTCAGGCTGTCCTTCTTATCCATTAAGCGCAGCGGGATATAATGCTAATAGTATTTGGTCAACATATGTGCAGTTTACAAGTTCTGCTTCTTGGTCAAATTTTTCATGGCAGGCAATTATTCAAAGTAATTGCGCACTTGGGAACGTGGTTTGGCTTAATTGGGCTTTGTTCGATTGCAGTTGTAATCAATTAGCCTGTGGTGATATTAATACTTTAACAGGTGCCGGCTTAGCCTGCGCTACATGTTACCGACTCTACTACCAAATGGAACTTGCAAATTGCAGTAGTTTTACAACTATTTGGCCTTATCAAAATGTGCCTCCTTCGCCAATACCTTGTACCGTGCTTCCAATCGATCTTTTGTACTTTACAGCAACATCAAATCCTCTAACGAAAAAGGTTAATGTTGAGTGGGAATCAATTATTGAACACAATTTAAAAGAATATAAAGTTTACCGTAGCGATGACGGGATAAATTTTAATCTTTTAACTACAGTTAAGCCCAAGGACAATGTTGCGGGGACTTCTAATAAGAAGTATAATTACGAAGACGCTTGCTGTAATACCCAGGAAACAAGATATTATCAATTGAAAGCAATTGATAACGATGGAACAACTTCATTCGAAAAAACAATTGCAGTTACTATTAAAGGAAATAAAGAATTAATAAAATTTGCTCCAGACCCGGCAAAAGATAATTTCGTGATTATGTTTGGCGATGGTGC
>JBKJLB010000251.1:0-7627 GCA_046597075.1 Pelobium sp. | reverse complement strand
ATCAACTCGATATGGACCAAGATGAAAAAGAAAGGAATCCCTTTCGAGGAAGTTTATGATCTTTTCGCCATTCGGATTATTCTAGATAGCAAGCCAGAAAATGAAAAAGCCGACTCTTGGAAAGCGTATTCTATCGTAACAGATTTATATCGCCCTAATCCCGACCGTTTAAGAGATTGGATTTCATCGCCAAAAGCTAACGGTTACGAATCTTTACATACCACAGTAATGGGTCCAAAAGGCCAGTGGGTTGAAGTGCAAATCAGAACTCAACGGATGAATGAAATCGCCGAGAAGGGTTTTGCCGCACATTGGAAGTATAAAGAATCATCTAGCGACAGCGGTTTAGATCAATGGGTAACTAAAGTGCGTGAATTATTAAGTAATCCAGAGGCAAACGCATTAGATTTCTTGGATGATTTTAAAATGAATTTATTCTCTGATGAGATTTTCATTTTCACGCCTAAGGGAGATTTGATTCAACTCCCAATTGAAGCGACAGCATTGGATTTTGCTTTCGAGATTCACTCTGATGTTGGCGCAAAATGTATTGGCGCTAAAGTAAATCACAAACTCGTTCCGTTATCTTACAAACTTCAAAATGGTGATCAGGTTGAAGTCATTACTTCGAGCAAACAAGTTCCAAAAGAAGATTGGTTAAACTTTGTGGTGACTGCAAAAGCAAAAGCCAAAATCAAGTCCTCATTAAAAGAAGAAAAAAGAAAAATTGCCGAAGATGGAAAAGAGATTTTAGAAAGAAAATTGAAATCCTTAAAAATCACCTACAATTCTGATAATATTTATAAGCTGAGTTATTTCTTCAAACTACAATCCACTCAAGATTTATTTTATGGTGTTGCAAAAGGTTTAATTGATCTTAAAGATTTAAAAGAATTTGCTACATCCGAAAAAGTAATCGAACAAAAACCACCTCAACAAGATGAAGGTGAAAAAATTAATAGCCTCATTAAGCAGGTTAAAACCAAGGATAGCGACATACTTTTAATTGGAGAAGACTTACAAAAGATAGATTATAAATTATCTAATTGTTGTAACCCAATACCTGGGGATGATGTTTTTGGATTTGTCACCGTATCAGATGGAATAAAAATTCACCGTACCAATTGCCCAAATGCAACAAAACTAATGTCGAGTTTTGGTTACCGAATTGTAAAGGCTAAATGGACCAGCCAAAAGCAATTGGCTTTCTTAACAGGATTAAAAATTACCGGTATTGATGAAGTTGGCTTGATTAATAATTTAACACAAGTTATATCGACCGACTTTAAAGTAAATATGCGTTCCATCACTGTTGACACAGAAGATGGTATTTTTAGTGGTACCATTATGATTTATGTAAACGATACGCAACACCTGGATAACCTGATCAAAAAAATAAAAGAAGTTAAAGGAATCACGGATGTTTCTCGTTTTGATTCTGAGACAGAAACGCCGGTTTTAAAAAGCTAAAAAGACTTATGCTAATCGCAAAATTTTAATAACTTTGAAGCAGTAACAAATAGCATGACCGTACAAGAAACCATCGAAATGGTGAAAAAGATTTTCGAGACTTATCTTGAAAATAAAAACCTGAGAAAAACTCCTGAACGCTTTGCCATACTCGAAGAAATTTACTCTAGAACAGATCATTTTGATGTAGAATCACTCTACATTCATATGAAAAACAAAAAGTACAGAGTAAGTAGAGCAACCGTTTATAATACTTTAGAACTTTTACTTTCTTGCGATTTAGTGACCAAACATCAGTTTGGTAAAAATATGGCTCAATTCGAGAAGTCTTATGGTTACAAGCAACATGACCATATCATTTGTTTAGACTGTGGCAAAGTAGTAGAGTTTTGCGACCCTCGTGTTCAGCAAATACAATCAATGATGGGCGATTTATTAAAATTCGATATTCAGCATCATTCCTTAAATCTTTACGGGAACTGTACTCGTTTACAAGCTGGCTATTGCGAAGCTCATGAAAATAAAAATTAATAAATCTTATATACATATATCTGACCGATTATAAATGGCTGTTGATGTTTTATTAGGCCTCCAGTGGGGCGACGAAGGAAAAGGGAAAATTGTTGATGTTTTAGCTCCTCAATATGATTTAATAGCCCGTTTTCAAGGTGGACCCAATGCAGGTCATACTTTAGAATTTGACGGGAAAAAGTTTGTTTTAAACACCATTCCATCAGGGATTTTCGAGAAACACACCATGAATTTGATTGGTAATGGCGTGGTGATTGATCCTATCATCCTGAAAAGGGAAATTGATAAACTGAAAGAAGCTGGTCATGATTTATTAGCCAAGCAAAACTTAATGATTGCCCGCAAAGCGCATTTGATTTTGCCTACGCATCAATTGTTAGATGCTTCATCTGAAAGGAAAATGGGCGATGGCAAAATTGGTTCTACTTTAAAAGGAATTGGCCCAACTTATATGGATAAAACTGGAAGAAACGGTTTACGCGTAGGCGATATCAACCTTCCTGATTTTAAAGAAAAATACCAAAAACTAGTAGAAAAACATCTTTCTATCTTGTCTAATTACGGAGAGGTAGAAGATTTCTCTGAAAAAGAAAAAGCTTTCTTTGATGCATTGGAGTTACTAAAGAAATTTCCTCATGTAGATAGCGAACATTTAGTAGCTAAATATTTAAAAGAGGGTAAAAAGGTTTTAGCTGAAGGCGCTCAAGGAACCATGTTAGATATTGATTTTGGCTCTTATCCTTTTGTAACATCATCTAATACTACCACAGCAGGTGCTTGTACAGGTTTAGGTATTGCTCCCAATAAAATTGGTGATGTAGTTGGTATTTTTAAAGCCTATTGTACCCGTGTTGGTGGCGGCCCCTTCCCTACCGAATTAGACAATGAAGTAGGTGAAGAACTTAGAAGAATTGGTCATGAGTTTGGAGCAACCACAGGACGCCCAAGACGTACAGGATGGATTGATTTACCCGCTTTAAAATATGCCATTATGCTAAATGGTGTTACGCAATTAGTAATGACAAAGGCTGATGTGTTAAGTGGATTCGACAAAATTTATGCTTGTACTCATTATAATTATAACGGCGAAAAAATAGATTATATGCCTTATGATATCTGCACCATTCAACCTGAACCAATTTACGAAGAAATTGATGGCTGGAAGGAAGATTTAACAGGTATTAGAGAAATTCATGAGATTCCTGCTAAACTTCAAAACTATATTGATTATTTGGAGAAACATTTGGAGGTTCCTGTAAAATACCTATCGGTCGGTCCGGATAGATTGCAGACTTTAATTTTGAATTAACAAATAAATTCATCAAAATATATTCACAAAAAAGCCCTTGAGAACTCTCAAGGGCTTTAAATTTATAAAAATTTTAAAACTAGCCTTCTTGGTGTAACCAAGCTTTCTTAGCTAATAATTCTTCTTCTGTTTCTCTTACATCTTCATCGTCTACACAACAATCTACTGGGCAAACAGCAGCACATTGTGGTTCATCATGAAAACCTTTACATTCGGTACATTTATCAGAAACGATATAATAAACCTCATCTGAAATAGCAGCTTGTACTTCATCAGCATTTAAGGTTTCACCACCGCCAAAATCTATAATTCCCTTTAAATTTGTGCCTTCAGAAAATTTCCAAGCCTGCCCCGCATCATATATTGCATTATTTGGGCATTCTGGCTCACATGCTCCGCAGTTAATGCACTCGTCTGTAATTTTAATTGCCATATCTTATATTTTGTAACGTCTTAAACGTATTTTTGTTTCTTGTAATGATGTCGCAAATATAGCACATTTAAAGTATTTCAATTTTACAGAATGTCAGAATTTTTTAAAGAAATCAAAGTAGAAGGATTAAAGCGGTTAGGAGATTTTTTATTAAACCCCGATGAAAATTTTAAAGAAATACTATCCTTAGCCAAACACAAAAATGGTTGGTTTACCTTAGAAGAAGTAAACAAAGCGATTACTGCTAATGGCAAAATGTTAAACAGCGCTGATTTAGAGGCCTGGTTAATCGGTTATAAGCTTGAGAATCATACTCCAAAAAAAATAGGTTTAATATTAGCAGGCAATCTTCCTTTAGTTGGTTTTCACGATATTATTTCAGTTTTAATGAGCAATAATATTGCTCTAATTAAACTTTCTTCTCAGGATGACATCCTGATCCCAGCGATACTTAAAAAGTTAATTGAGATAGAACCGAAGTTCGAAAACCAAGTTGAATTTGTAGAAAGGTTAGAAAATTTTGATGCCGTTATTGCTACTGGCAGCAATAACTCATCTCGTTATTTTGACTATTATTTTTCTAAAGTCCCTAATATTATCAGAAAAAACAGAAATAGTGTTGCCATTTTAAGTGGTGAAGAGACTAGTGAAGAATTAAAAAAATTAGGCTCAGATATTTTTGATTATTATGGTTTAGGTTGCAGAAACATTTCCAAAATATTTGTTCCAAAAGGCTATATTTTTAATCATTTTTTTGAATCTATTGAAGAGTTTAGTCCAATTCTTAATCATCACAAATACCAAAACAACTACGATTATAACAAATCTATTTATTTGGTTAACCGAGTAGAGCATCTTGACAATGGTTTTCTGCTCCTTGCACCTAATGAAAATTTGAGCTCTCCACTTTCTGTAGTTTACCAGGAAGAATATGATGATTTAGAAAGCTTAAAAGAAAAAATTAATAATCAGGCAGATGAGATACAAGTGGTAAGCACCCAAATGGATTTAAGCCTAAACACACCAATTGTAAAACTTGGTGACAGCCAGAACCCTAAATTATGGGATTATGCTGATAGTGTAGACACTATGGAGTTTTTAATTGGCTTAAGTTAAATTTTAGACAACAGCATCCCGAAAAAATTTTACCTTTGAAATTATGTATGTGATAAAAGTAAAAGGTGTGGCAAAAATCCCTGACTATGTTCAATTAAGGGACGAACATTTCACTCTTTTAGCTTACTTTAGGGTTGATAGACCTGAAAAATCTTTAGAAAAAGTAGGTTTAGGTGAAAAAGCCGATTACATCATGAATATTGTGAAGGATTTACCTTTCGGACAAATCTTAAAATTAGACATCTAATGGTTGGAAATTCTGTTATAAAATTAAACAACGTTGATATTTTTCAGCAAAAACACCTAGTGCTTTCAAACGTGAATCTACATGTTGATAAAGGCGAATTTGTTTATCTGATTGGGCAAACTGGTTCAGGAAAAAGTAGTCTCTTGAAAATTATTTATGGAGATTTACACGTAAACAATGGCGATGGACATGCTGTAGGCTATGAACTGAAAAATTTAAAAGAATCTGATGTGCCTTTTATGCGAAGAAAATTAGGTATCATTTTTCAAGATTTTCAGTTACTTACAGATAGAAGTATCGAAGAAAACCTAGCTTTTGTTTTAAAAGCAACAGGCTGGAAAGATAAAAACCTAATTGATGAGCGTATCAAAGACGTTTTAGAAAAAGTAGGTTTACGTAGCAAGATGAAAAAAATGCCTCATGAAATCTCAGGAGGAGAACAACAAAGGGTTGTAGTTGCTAGAGCGTTATTAAATGATCCGGAATTAATTTTAGCTGATGAGCCTACTGGAAATCTAGATCCAGAAACATCTGAAGAAATCATGATTCTATTGCGCCAAATTAGTCAATCAGGAACAGCTGTTTTAATGGCTACTCATGATTACCATATCATCAGAACTTTTCCTTCGCGTATCATCAAATGCGAAAATAGCAAGGTAATAGAAGACGCAACAGTTTAAAAATACAGTCAAAATTTCAAAAAGCAGTCAATTTGAAAGTTAAGCCTAACCGCTGACTGACAGGTTGACTGTTTTTATTGAATGGCAGTATGTTTGGTAATTGCACATTGTTATAATAATATACAAATGTTCAAGAAAAAGAAAGTTTCAGCAACAGAAGATCAGAACAAAATGGCAGAAGAAGATAATACACAACAAGAAAATATTCAGGAAGAGGTAGAGCAAGTGAACGAAGCTACACAAAGCGAAGTAGAAGAACCTATTGAAGAAATTAGCGAAGTAGACAAATTAAAAGCAGAAGTTGCTGGCTTAAACGATAAATATGTCCGTTTATATGCCGAGTTTGACAATTTCAAACGTCGTACCACTAAAGAACGAATAGAACTATTGCAAACCGCAGGTAAAGACGTAATTGTTTCTATGTTATCTGTTTTAGATGACTTTGAAAGAGCAGCAAAAGCAATGGAAAGTGCTACTGAAGTAAAACCAGTAAAAGAAGGAATCGAGCTGGTTCATCATAAATTAAAATCGCTTTTAAATCAAAAAGGTTTAAAAGAAATGGAATCTAAAGGAAAGCCTTTTGATCCAGAAATTCACGAAGCAATCACTAATATCCCTGCCCCATCAAACGACTTAAAAGGAAAAGTGGTTGACGAGGTTGAAAAAGGATATTTCTTAAACGACAAAGTGATTCGATTTGCCAAAGTGGTAGTAGGCGCATAACGATTTGAAAATTTGACAATTTTAAAATGAGTGAATTCTCATTATCTTAAAATTGTCAGATATCCAAGTCTTCAAATTAAAAAAATGAGTAAAAGAGATTATTACGACGTTTTAGGGGTATCAAAAGGAGCTCCTGCTGACGAGATAAAAAAAGCTTATCGTAAGCTAGCTATCAAATTTCACCCTGATAAAAACCCTGACGATAAAAGTGCAGAAGATAAGTTTAAAGAAGCTGCCGAAGCTTATGAGATTTTAAGTAATCCAGAGAAAAAGCAACGTTATGATCAATTTGGTCATGCTGGGGCTCAAGGTGGTTTTGGTGGTGGCGGCGGCAGCATGAATATGGATGACATATTCAGTCAGTTTGGAGATATATTTGGTGGCGGCGGAGGTGGAGGAAGTCCCTTCGATAGTTTCTTCGGTGGTGGTGGTCAATCTTCTAGAGGCGGTAGACGAGTTCAAAGAGGAACAAACCTTCGTATCAAAGTTAAATTGACTTTAGAAGAGATTGCAAATGGTATTGAAAAGAAAATAAAAGTTAACAAACAAATCGTTTGTAATACCTGTGATGGTACTGGTGCAAAAGATAAAAACTCGTTTTCTACCTGTAAAACCTGTGGTGGGCAAGGAGCCGTTCGTAGAGTAACGAATACCATCCTTGGTCAAATGCAAACAACCAGTACTTGTCCTACCTGTAATGGTGAAGGGACTACTATTTCTGCCAAATGCGGAACTTGTCATGGCGATGGTGTAATGCGTGGAGAAGAAACCATTAGCATTAACATACCAGCAGGTGTAAGCGAAGGGATGCAGCTAAGCATGAGTGGTAAAGGAAATGCAGCTCCAAGAGGAGGCGTTCCTGGAGATTTAATCATCTTAGTAGAAGAAATTCAACACGAATCATTAAAAAGAGAGGGCATAAATGTTATCTATGATTTACATGTAAGTTTTGTAGATGCTACTTTGGGTGCAAGTATAGAAGTGCCAACTATTGATGGTAAAGCTCGTATTAAATTAGACCCTGGAACTCAAGGAGGTAAAATTCTAAGACTAAAAGGAAAAGGAATTCCAGAAGTGAATTCTTACCATAAAGGAGATCAATTGGTACAGGTAAACAT
>JBKJLB010000281.1:0-4613 GCA_046597075.1 Pelobium sp. | reverse complement strand
CTTCGATGTTTTTAAAAGGAGGAAATCTTTTTAGAATGGAGCTAGGTGGACGATATAATAATCATAGTCAATACGGTAATAACTTTACTTATACGTTTAATCCATCTTTGTTGATTAACAATCAATTGAAAGTGTATGCTAATATTTCTTCAGCCTACCGTGTGCCAAGTTTATATCAACTATATTCTGACTATGGAAATATAGACTTAAAACCAGAAACTTCTCAAAACTATGAAACAGGAATTCAAGCTAGTTTTTTAGACAATAAATTATCTTTTAATACTTCTATATTTAGTAGAAGATTAAAGGATGTGATTGATTTTGGCCCTGCTTTTAGCTATATCAATCAGAACAGGCAAAATGATAAAGGTTTTGAATTACAACTTGGTTTTAAACCATCAACTCAACTAAATTTTAATTTTTTCTATAATTATGTAGACGGAAAGGTGAAAACAAGTGATGCTTCGCCAGAAACTTTTAACTTAATTAGAAGACCAAAAAATAGCGTTGGAGCAAACTTAGGATATGCTTTTACACCTAAATTTTATACCAGTTTAAATTACCGTTGGAATGATAATCGTTTAGATCAATATTTTGACCCAACTACTTTTAAGGCAGTATCAGTAGATTTAAGAAGTTACAGCAAAGTAGATGCTTATTTGCAATATCAGTTTAAAAAAATGATGTTATTTGTTGATGTTAAAAACATCCTTAATACCAACTATAATGACTTTGTTGGGTACACCGCAATGGGTACAAACTTTAATGCAGGCATAAGCTTTAATTTTAACTAAGAAATTAATAGATTTGTAAACAAATAAAAACTATGTCACTTAAAAATTTAAACATCAGAAACTGGGTTCTTTTCTTTATGATGCTTGCAGCCGTTGCAACCCGTTTTATATATTTAGGAGAGCAATCTGTAATGTCGAACTTTACGCCAATAGGTGCAATTGCGCTATTTGGTGGCACTTATTATACCAATAGATATAAAGCTTATTTGGTCCCTTTATTAATTCTTTTTGTAAGCGATATTTTTATCACACATAGTTATACAGGTGAATGGAGTTTATTTTATGGTGGTTTTGCTTGGGTATATATTTGCTTTGCAGCGATGGTATTCATTGGTAGCCTTATTAAAAAGGTAAATGTGGGTTCTGTGTTTTTAGCTTCTTTAGCTGGTGTGGCTTTACATTGGTTAATTACTGATATAGAGCCTTGGTTAGCTGGTAATTTATACAGTAAAGGTATTGAAGGTTATTTCCAATCTTTAGTAGCTGCCATTCCCTTCGAAAGAAACCTTTTATTTGGAAATCTTTTATTTGGTGCTATCCTTTATGGTGGTTTCGAATTAGCTAAATCTAAATTCACTATTTTAAAAGCAAATCGTCAGGTTGCTTTATAAGTTATAAAATATTAAGAAAAGCGATGAGTGATCATCGCTTTTTTTTATGGGTATTATTTTCTGATTCACGCAAAGGCCGCAAAAGAATTCAACAGGTTTTATTTCACGCAAAGTTCGCAAAGGGCTATAAGTTTTGCTTTGCGTTTTTTGTGCTTCTTATTTTTCTTTGACTGGAAAACATTTACATTGTGATTTTATCTACCCATAAAAAAAAATCGAAATATGACTGAAATCGAAATATCTAATAAAATAATTGGTATTGCCTTAGAACTTCATAGAAATATTGGTCCTGGACTTTTAGAATCAGCTTATGAGAATACTTTAGCTTACGATTTAAGAGAAATGGGACTTCATGTTAAACAACAAAGTGCCATGCCGTTATTTATAAAGAAATAAAAATGGATATCGGTTATAAATTGGATTTGATTGTAGAAAATAAGGTTATTATAGAAGTGAAGTCAGTAGAAAATCTTGCGCCAGTTCATTATTCACAAATATTGACTTATTTGAGGCTATCAGGTTTAAAATTGGGATTATTAATTAACTTCAATAATAAAGTTTTAAGGGAAGGAATTCACAGAGTTTTAATCAACTATAAATTTGTAAACACATGATTTATTATATTTCAGGAGGTGCAAGATCAGGGAAAAGTGCTTATGCTCAAGAATTAGCTTTAAGTCTCTCACAAAACCCAATCTATTTAGCAACAGCCAGAAACTGGGATGCTGATTTTGACCAAAGAATCAAACGTCATCAGAGTGATAGAGACGAACGCTGGGAAAACATCGAAGAAGATAAGTATCCTTCAAAAATTGATTTCAGTGGTAGGGTAGTAGTATTGGATTGTGTGACTTTATGGTTAACCAATTTTTATGTTGATACTAAATATGATATAGAAGAAGCTTTGAAACAAATCAAGTATGAGGTTGATCAATTAGCTTCTCAAGATGCAACATTTATCATTATTTCGAATGAATTGGGAATGGGGCTTCATGCAGATACCGAATCAGGACGAAAGTTTACTGATTTGCAAGGCTGGATCAATCAATACATAGCAAAGAAAGCTAATAAAGCTGTATTTATGGTTTCGGGATTGCCTATGGTATTAAAATAAAAAACCTCGTTAATAATTATCTTAACGAGGTTTTTTTATTTTTATAAAGTTCTATTTTTTGTTTTTAACATATGTCTCTAGCCATGCATCTTGCTCGTAAAGCATGTGTAAAATGTTTTCTTTACCTCTGTAACTATGTGCTTCATAAGGTAGAAACACGAACTTTACAGTACCGCCATTTCCTTTAATTGCATTAAATAGTCTTTCACTATTAATTGGAAAAGTACCTGGATTGTCATCACTATCTCCATGTATTAACAGCAGGGGAGTTTTAATTTTATCAGCATAACTAAAAGGACTCATTCCATAATATAACTGTGGAGCTTGCCAGTAGGTACGTTCTTCGTTTTGAAATCCAAAAGGAGTTAATGTTCTATTGTAAGCGCCACTTCTTGCAATGCCTGCTGCAAATAAATTGGTGTGAGCTAAAAGATTAGCAGTCATAAATGCACCGTAACTATGTCCTCCAACAGCCATTCTTTTACGGTCACCCACACCTAAATCAGCTAATTTATTAATCGCAGCTTCAGCGTTTAATTGAAGTTGCTCAACAAATGTGTCGTTAGGTTTTTTTCCTTCTACGGCAACAATAGGCATCTCTGCGTTATCCAAAACTGCGTATCCACGGGTTACCCAATAAATAGGCGAGGCCCAACTAATGGTTGTGAATTTACTTTCTGAGCCTCTGATTTGTGCAGCATCAGTAGCAGAATTAAATTCTCTAGGATATGCCCATATTATTGTTGGTAGTGGACCATCCTTTGCTTTATCATATCCTTTTGGTAAGTATAAATCTCCAGTTAAATCTATCCCGTCTGCTCTTTTATAGGAAAGCTTTTCTTTGCTAATACCTTCTAAAGAGGGGTAAGGGTTGGAGAAATTTGTTAAAGGTTGATCTGCAATCTTTAGAATCAAGTTTTTCAAATAATAATTTGGTACATCTTTCTGACTTTCTTTTCTACTAATAACAATCAGTTTTTCTGGATCTAATACTTCACTTATATATTCGTAAGTTCCTTCTTTACATCTCCAAATGATATCATTTGTTTTTGTAGAAAGATCAAATTTTGATAGAAATGGTAAATCACCTTTTTCTGAGGCACCTGTTCTGTTATTCATGAGTAATTTGGTGCCATTTTCTGTGGTTGTAATAACATCTCTACCAAATTTATTTTTAATAGTTACTGGACTTCCAGGATCACCATAAGCATCTGTTTGATTTCTACTATACAACTCTTCAATTTTCCCTGTACTTGGGTTGTAAAGGTTTACTTGATTGGTTTGCTTACTTCTTAAGCCTTCTAAAACCAAAGCGATATTTTCATTTCCCCATTGTATTCCTCTATACCTAGTTGTTGTTTTAAAAAGCTCTTGTTCATTTCCTGTAAAAGGAGCGCTTAATGAATATACGACATCATGAAAAGGAACATCCTTTTTAATTAAACCACCATCCAATGGTTTAGCCCATATAATTGTAGCGGGCACATCGTCTCTCCAATCAAAACTTCTAGGAATATCCTGAACATTATCATAACCAGAAGGAGTACCCTCCCTTGAAGGAAGCTTAGCTATTTCTTTAACCAGTTTACCATTCGTATCCGTAATGTTGATGATGGAAGGAAAGCCGCCAGCAGTTACTAAATATGAAAAAGGTTTTGTTACGGTATAATTAAGGATGTATTTTTTATCAGGTGATAAACTTATTCCAGTATAAATAGCTGGTTTACCTACTTTTGTTTCAATTCCAGCCGTGTTTTTTACTAATTGTGAAGTTGCATAAAAATCAAAAAGACTTTCATCAAAGGGTGATTTTATAAGATCCTGAAAGGTTGCGCTAGGGGCAGTTTTACCTAAGCTAATTTGTATGGTTGGCCCTTTAGGCATCAAAGGCTTTACCGGTGCGGCACTTGCTGGCTGATTAATGATTTTATAAAATATTGTTTGGTCATTTAACCAAGTAATTCCGTTCCCTAGAACTACGTTTAAATAAGTCTTGTTTATTTTAGTCGCCTTTTTTGTGTTGACATCTATAACGTACAAATCCACACCCTTTTGGGTGGTGTTTATAAATGCAATTTTATTTTCAGAAGGATT
>JBKJLB010000117.1:0-12574 GCA_046597075.1 Pelobium sp. | reverse complement strand
ATATCTTTAAATTTTTCAAACTCTAAACCCACAGAAATCATTAACGTACAATATGAAATTATAATGTTTAATCAAATAAAAAAAAGACAGATTAACTCTGTCTTATGAAAACAAGTTTACGGATAAAAAAAATCAAATTTATTGCCTAATTATCAAAAATTTGTCAGGGTTTTGATTTCGATGTTTTTAATTTGATAATAATAGGCAAAGATGGTTCACTTTCATTTTTAGCCCGGTCTAATGTTGTTGTGATATAAGTATAGGTTTTGCCTTTCTCTGCAGTAATATCTTCAAAAGAAGTAATATCACCATAATAGATAGACTTAATTGCCGATGAATTTGTAAGATCAATTTGTTCCTTTTCAGTAAATCTATAAACTACAAAACCATAGGCTTTATCACCATCCTTTGCGATTTTAGGTAGTTTCCAGCTTAGTAATACGCCCTTATCATCCTCTACAGCTAATAAATTTAGCGGTTTATTTGGCGCTACAGAATCTAACCAAAGCATCAAAGGAGGTAACGAAGGATGTTTGTAATAGTTTTTAACCAATAAATCATCAACACCTAAAGAATTTTTAGTTAATGACTTCGAACTAAAAAAAACACTCCCCTGAACCCGCGGATTAGCTCTATTGTAATCAATCTGTCGGCCTATTTGATTAGATGACCGCCAACTTAAATCTTTGCTGCCTGGTGTTAATCTGTACGCTCCCTGTCCAATGTATAAATGTCTGCCATAGGCGTTATTGCTCCACCAATCAACTAATTTACCATAAGGAGCAGCAGTAGTTTCAAATGACCAGTAAATTTGCGGGTTAATGTAGTCTACCCAACCTTCTTTTACCCATTTTCTAGAATCAGCATAAAGCCCATAGAATGAATCGCCGCCTGCTGTTTCAGAACCTTCAACATCCTGTCTTTTATTTTTCCAGATACCAAAAGGACTGATCCCAAATTTCATATACTTTTTATGAGCATGAATACTATCATTTAACCCTTTAATTAGCTCATCAACATTATAACGTCTCCAATCCTTAATATCTTTAATTCCATTGTTGTAAAGAATAAATGATTGAAAATCATTTATCTCATGTCCTTTTACGGCATAAGGATAAAAATAATCATCAAAATGTACTCCATCAATATCATAATTGTCTACCACATTTAATATCACTTTATTGATGTAGGCTCTAACCTCGGGTAATCCTGGGTTAAACAACTTTTTACCATCATATTTAAAAAACCAGCTTGGTTTCTGATTAGTAATGTGATTTGCAGTGATATTTTCTTCTTTTCCATCAAAAGTGGCTCGATATGGATTAAACCAAGCGTGTAACTCCATCCCTCTTTTATGGCATTCTTCTGTAGTAAATTGCAGGGGATCATAAAATGGATCAGGAGCTTTCCCTTGCTTTCCAGTTAGATATTGAGACCATGGCTCGAAACTTTTTGCATAAAAAGCATCTGTAGCTGGTCTTATTTGAAACATAACCGCATTGATTCCTTCTTTTTGATGTTGATTTAAAATTTTAATCATTTCATCTTTTTGTTGCTGAGTAGTTAAGCCTGCTTTACTTGGCCAATCTATATTTACCACTGTTGCAATCCAAACTCCTCTAAATTCTCTTTTTGGACTATTTGAGGGTTGAGCAAAGCTTGTTTTAACAAAAATTGAAATGATAATAAAAAATAAAAGGTGCTTTAAAAACTTCATGAGAGGGAATCAATATTATTTAGACTGGTAAAGATAATTATTCTAATTAAATGGATGCAAATAGTCCGCAAGTTGTACGCAGATATACGCATTAAATTATATGTTTTTTAAGTTTAATTATGTTATAAACTGTAAAATTTGAAAATATATTATAATTTAACTTTAAAAAAATTAACTTCGAAAATTATTTTTTAGGCATATTTAATCTTTGGACAATAAAATTTTGTTCTTAATTCTGAACCAAAAAATACATAAACAGAGTTAGTAATTGGAATAGTTTTTGTTCCAAATTGTAAACATACAATACAAACATCATGGAAAATCAAGAACAAAAGAAGAGAGATACCAATAAAATATTTTTTCTCATTGCAGTTATAGTAGTCCTTTTAGGAGTTAACTTGTATTTGTTTCTTCAAAAAAACAAATCGGATCAAAGAATAGTAACTGTTAGTGATGAGAAAACTGCATTAAGAACAGAACTTGAGAAATTAGAAACAGAACTTGAACAGGCTAACAATTCAACCACTCGGGTTTCTGAAGATTTAAAAGCGAAAAATGAAGAAATTAAAGCGAAAATTGCACAATTAAGGGTTGCTTTGAATAAAGGTCAATTAACTGCAGGAGAATTAGCTAAAGCAAAAGAGGATGTTAAACAGTTACGATATTTTGTTACTAAATACACAATCGATATTGATGATCTTCAAAAGAAGAATACCGCATTAACAGGCGAAAGAGATAGTTTAAAAAACACAGTAACCAATGTTAAACAACTTGCAGATAATTTAAGTAAGACTAATGATTCATTAGCAATTAGAGTGCAGGCTGGTGCGGCAATTAAAACTTCTAGTTTAACAATTGGCACCTTTAGACTAAGATCTAGTGGTAAAGAAACTGAGGTTACAAAGGCAAGTACAGCACAAAAAATCAAAATTTATTTTACTGTAAACACAAACCCCATAGCAGAGAAAGGTACTCATGACATATATATGAGGATATTGGATCCTGCCGGAAATTTAATTATTGGTGAAGGTGGAACTTTTATAGCGAACGAACAAGATATGCAGTATACCTATAAAACTGCTATTGAATTTAATGGTGAAGCCAAAAATTTCACCATCGATTGGACAAATAGAAATCCATTTGAGGTAGGTAAATATACAGTAATTCTTTATGCGGATGGCTATACAATGGGTAAAGGAACCTTTTCTCTAAGATAATATAATATTAAGACTAGATTTTAAGCTTGCTTTCGTTATCCAAAAACACCGATTAACATCAAGAATAAATCGATTAAAATTTTTTATCCTTTGTTTATTAAAGGCAAAATAATATGGAAGGTTGTGCCAATATTAATTTGAGTGGTAAAATAAATATCCCCATCTACATTCTCTATAGCTTGTTTTACAAAGGCCAACCCTAAGCCCGTTCCAGATGTTTTAGTTGTAAAGTTGGGTTCAAAAATACTATCCCTTAATTCTTCGGATATTCCATTTCCATTGTCATGAATGGTGATTTCGATTTTCTCGCTCGACTTATGACCATCAATTTTAATAATTCCTTCTCTTCCAACTGGAATTGCTTCGATGGCATTTTTTAGTAGGTTATTGAAAGATCTTAGCAGCTGATCTTTATCAACTTTGATGAAAATATTTTTAAAATATTTTTCTTTCCAAATGATTTGAACATGACCCATTTGCTTATAAACCTGAATTGCTTGACCTAAAACATCGCCCAGTTCAATTTCTTCAAGTTTTAAGGCTGGCATTTTAGCAAAATTCGAAAATTCTGATGCAATATGGCTTAAGCTATCAATCTGCTCTAAAAAAGATTTACTAAACTTTCTGAATTTTTGATCAAACTTTTCATCCTTTTCTTTCCATGACCGCTCTAACATCTGAATACCTAACTTAAGCGGTGTTAAAGGATTTTTAATTTCATGAGCTACTTGCTTAGCCATTTCACGCCAAGCTGTTTCTCTTTCAGATTGTGCAAGTCTATTTGCATTTTCTTCTAAAGTTTCAATCATCAAGTTATACTCTTTTATCAAACTACCTATTTCATCATTTCTTTTCCATTCTATAGGTTTATTCTTTTTACCAATCATGGTTTTAGCAATACTATCTTGAATTAAACTTAAAGGACTAGTAATTTGATTTGCCACTACAAAAGCAAAAAAACCAATTGCTACAAAAACCAGCACATAAATATTAATCAACAAATTCAAAAAAGTACCTATCTTTTGGTTATAATCGTCTTGATTTGCGAAGTATGGCAATTGCAAATAAGCTATCACATTATTTTTAAGATTTCTTATCGGCATGTAAGCAGATGTAAACTTTAAATTCCCGATATTTTCTTCCTGTATAAACTCCGATTTTTGCTTTAAACCAAGGTTGACATATGCCAAGGCGTTCATTCTTTCGGCAATTAAGCCAACGGCATAAATCTTATATTGAGTTGAATAAAGTAGCTTCCCTTTATTATTAAACAAATTTAAATCTGTACCGTACATCTTCGAAAACTCATCAAAAGAGATATTCTCTTCATCTCCAGATATGTTATTAAATTCATTAGCAATATTTTCTTCAAATGCTGTTGCAATAACTTTAATTTTTGCTTTAATAAGGTCTTTTTGCTGGTCTTTGTATTGAATAGAGATGTAAGAAAAAGTAATAACGCCAATAATTAAAAGTGAACTCACTACTGCTAAAACTAGTGCAACTTGAATACGTGTTTTATAAAGCAACTTGTTATTACTCAAGAAAAATTTAAGCCTCAAACTTCTAATATTAAGCTTATAAGAAGAAATTGCACTCCAAATCCATCTGTAAGAAACAATGAGCAAAGCAAAAATTAAGAATATGATAAAAAAGAAAGAGAGGGAAGCTAATTCACGCCAAAATGTGCTGGATTCGTGAGTAACCACAATGGTATTTTTACCATTAGGCATGAAAATAAGATGATCAAAACCAGCTTTTTTTAGAATTACAAAATCTTTTATTTTACCATTAAAATCACTATTTCTTAAATCGTAAACGTAATTTCCAGATTGATTTATAAGTTTTTTATTTTCATAGAAGGCGTAAGAGTAGTCACTAAAATCTATCTGTTGATCTTTTTTGCCGTTTTGCAAAAGCTGTGGAAAGGTCCCATAAGTCTCCAATTGTTTAGACGTTAAGTCTAGCACTACGGTTCCTATATTTACTCCATTTCCCTTTATCGGGATTATTGCAAAATAATCTTGAGAGCCAAAACTATTTTTCAATCGATAAAAGTAATTTGACACCTTTATAGAACCATTTTCGACCCTTTTCTTAAAAAAATTTAATTGGGTATTGTTATTCTTATTAATCAAAGAGTCGCTAACATCAAAAATGTATATATCACAACTAAATTTATTTAAATACCCTCCCAAATAGGTGGTGTTAAATTCGTTATTTAACTTTTTCCTGTTAAGAGAATCCTTTTTAAATAAAGACTTGATTTTAGGGTCATCAGGAATATCTTTCTCAATTTCATAGAATGAAACAAGAGCATAGGGATCATCTACAGTTTCTAACTTCAGCAATAGTCGCTTCCTAATCTCTAACTCTTTAGTATTGTCAAAACGGGTGAGTTTAATAGAAACTAGTGTGGCAAAAATTAAAGCAATTAGTAATAAAGCCGGAAAAATCATTTGCCCATTATGACTGTAGATCAAACGACCTATAATTAAAATCAAAGCAAAAATCAAAATAAAGAATACGGTAAAGTTCCCTTGAAAAGCTTCGTAAATACTATAGATCAAAAAACAAGCACCAAATAAAATAAGCTTTGTTTGTATTTTTATTTTGACATAAAAAGAAAGAGAAACAAGAATATCAACAATGATGTAAAAACTAAGCAGACCAAGCATTATCATCAATATCCCAAGAAAACTAAGCCAATTTAGGTTAACTAAATTTGAAACTTTAAAATTTATATTTGAGTTGAAAATAAGTCCAAAAAATACGTTTGAGTATGCATACGAAAGAAAAACAATAAATAACCCAGCATATATTAGAATAGGATACCCGAGCCAAGGATTTTGAATTGGTTTTAGAAACTTGTTTTTATAGCTATAAATAAATACAACAATCCACAGTATAGTGATGATATTTAGAAGTAAGTCTGCGAAAGACGGAAAATAAAAACTAGAAGCATAAATATTAGGCTTAAACAGCTCTAAACTGTAAATAGCATCTGGAAAATGATATTTTAATCCTAAATACCTTAGTAACACAAAGCAAAAGCTTAATAGCGATATGGCTCCAATGTAATATCCATTATCTGCATAATACTTACAAATGCTGTTGATAAGCAATGAGAGAGTTAGAAAGCCTAAAATCCACATCCCAATTTCGATTCTACTATAAGGAATATTAAAATTATTTGGATTTTTTTTGATTGAAAAAAGGTATTTCCCTTCTATGTTCTTAATATCAGCAACTTCTGTGTCCTTTAAACTGGCAATCTCAATAGTGTTATTGACTATAAAATCGTTACTAAAATTATTATCTAAATATTTGTTTTGATAAGGATATTGTGATTGTACCAAAATCAAGAAAATAAAAGAAAAATCTCCATCTTGTTTCTTAATGACCTCATACCAACCTGTATTATAGTTCACAAAACTGGTACCTTCTTTTAAACTGGCGTAATTGCTCGCAGTAACCACGTTATCAGACCAAAAAACGAGTTTATTTTTTTTAAATACCTGTAAATAGATATGCTCATCATTAAAATAATTAATGACTTTATCTGCCAGTTCTGCCTTTTGAGGAAGTTTTTTAAGGTTATTTAGATTCTTTTGATCAGTTAGATAATCATAAACCTGAGTTTCCTTTTTTCCCAGATCTTTTGCTATTTGATTTGCAATATCATTTAAATCAACCAGCTTAGTAGATGCCCATCTTGCGGTTAAAGATGTAGCAAAAAGCCCAATAGTAACTATCAGTAAGAGCCAGCGAATTTTAGTGTTAGTTTTCAATCAAATATTTCCTTACACATGGTAAAATAATATATAGTTAGGATGATAAGTTTTTAACCCAAAATCAAGCCAAAAAAACAGGAATTTCTTCCTGCCTTTATTTTTTAAATACTTGCGCTAGAAGTTGGCATTGCCCTATCTACTTTTTTTACAAGGCCTTGCAAAACATTCCCAGGACCAACTTCTATAAATTCAGTGGCTCCATCTTCTATCATTCTCTGATTTGTTTGTGTCCATTTTACGGACCCTGTTAATTGAGCAATCAAGTTTTGTTTAATATTTGCCACATCAGTATAAGCCTTTGCATCAATATTTTGATAAATCGGACAAATAGGTTCTTTTATATCAGTAGCTACAATTGCGGCTTCTAATTCAATTTTAGCCGCCTCCATTAAAGGAGAGTGAAATGCTCCACCAACATTTAACTTAATGGCTCTCTTAGCTCCGGCAGCGGTTAATAGTTCACATGCTTTGTCTATTCCTGCAATACTGCCTGAAATAACCAATTGCCCAGGGCAATTATAATTAGCTGGTACCACAACATCACTCACACGTTGGCAAATATCTTCTACTGTAAAATCATCTAAACCTAAAACAGCAGCCATCGTGGAAGGTTGAATTTCACATGCTTTTTGCATGGCGTTTGCCCTTTTGGAAACCAAGGTTAATCCGTCTTCAAAAGATAAAGCTCCTGCTGATGTTAATGCCGAAAATTCTCCTAAAGAATGTCCCGCCACCATATCTGGCTTAAAATCATCTCCCAAAACTTCCGCCAAAATTACTGAATGTAAGAAAATAGCGGGTTGAGTTACTTTGGTTTGCTTTAACTCGTCTTCGGTACCACTAAACATAATATCAGTGATTCGAAATCCTAAAATATCGTTTGCCTTTTCAAAAAGTTCTTTGGCTAAAGCCGAATTATCGTATAAATCTTTTCCCATCCCAACAAATTGAGCACCTTGACCAGGGAATACGTATGCTTTCATAATACCTTAATTTTGATTTTACAATGATAGGCATTTTGATTTTTTGATAGAATTATTTCTCCAATCTTTCTATTGCAGCTTTCATTTCGGCAATCTCTTTTTTCTGGGCTTGTATGATCCCGTCTGCTAATTCTCTTACTTTTGGATCTTGAAGGTTAGCATTTTCACTTGTTAAAATTGCTGATGAATGATGAGGAATCATAGCTTTCATATATTGAACATCATCAATTAGTGTTTGATTTCTTAACCCAAATAACGAACCTGAAAAAATCAAAATGCTCACAATAATTATCGTGATATTTATTTTTTTATTAGAATACATTTTAGGCATCAACAATAACATTAATAAAGCCATTGGAGAAACCATTAAAAATGTCATATAAAAACGAGTGGTACTTAAGTAAATGTGGTCTAAATCATACACATTTAAAAACATTACGGCATACATGATTAGGAAAGATGCGCATAGCATAATTGCGAAAGTCTGATAGCTTTTATTGTTCATAACTTAAATTTTAGTGACTATTTAAGCTTAAAGCACCAAAGACTAAGCCAAATCTGCTGTAATTAATCTTAAAAATTCTGATCTGGTTTTATCATTTACAAATTCACCTGTAAAAGCTGATGTAGTCGTAACCGAATTTTGTTTTTGAATCCCCCTCATACTCATACACATATGCTTACATTCCATTACTACTGCAACACCAGCAGGCTTTAAAGTATCTTGAATGCAATCTCTAATTTCGTTTGTTAAACGTTCTTGCACTTGCAACCTACGAGCAAATGCATCAACCACTCTTGGAATTTTGCTTAAACCTACAATATGCCCATTTGGAATATATGCAATATGCACCTTACCAAAAAATGGTAACATATGGTGTTCACACATTGAGTATACTTCAATATCTTTCACAATCACCATTTGGCTATAATCCTCTTTAAACATGGCTGATTTTAGGATTTCAGCAGCATCTAAATCATATCCGTGAGTTAAGTATTGTAAAGCCTTAGCTACACGCTCAGGAGTTTTTAACAATCCCTCGCGACTAGGGTCTTCCCCAATTGCAGATAATATTTTATGATACTGACTAGCTATTTCTTGAATAGTTTCCTCGTTATAATTATCTTGTTTCTGATAGCCTTTGTCTTTTCTATTACTCATTTTAAAAATTTAGTCTCCATAGTACTCCACAAAATTACTTGCGGTCTCGTATAACTTAATGCAATGTAATGCTGCTCCTCTAGAATTGATATGAGGTGCTAATTGTTTCCAAATTTCTATCGCCAAAACTTCGGTAGATGCCATTTTACCTTTCATAAAATCAACATCTAAGTTCAAATTTCTATGATCAAGCTTATCAACAACATGATCTAAAATGATGTCTTTTAAATCTTTTAAGTCGATTACAAAACCTGTTTCTTCATTTATTTCGCCTTTTATGGTCACAAACAAATCATAATTATGCCCATGCCAGTTCGCATTAGCACATCTACCAAAAACCGCTTCGTTCTTTTCCTGGCTCCACTCTTCTCTGTACAGCTTGTGTGCTGCATTAAAATGCTCTTTTCTCGTGATATAAATCATTCCAATCAAATAAAGTGCAAATATAAACAAAGGATTTACAACCATTAAGAACAATTAATTTCAATGTTCCTAAATTTGAAATTGTTAAGTTTGATTATATATTTTATGGTATCCTAAAAGCTATCTGGAGTAGGAACCATACGTAGATATTTGCTGACTTATTTAATGCAAAAACAAAATAAAAATATGAAAATACTATTGGTTGCGGCAACATATCAAGAAATTGAGCCCTTTATTAAAAATTATACCTCAAAATTTAATGCCGATACCTTTATCAATATAAACAAACATGAAGTTAAAATACTAATTACAGGTGTAGGAATGGTTGCAACGGCATTTGCATTAGGCATAGCATTATCAAAAGATAAATTTGATTTGGCATTAAACGTTGGTGTTGCCGGTGGTTTCTATCGAAACCTAAAAATTGGACAGCTAGTAGAAGTTCGTGAGGATATCTTATCAGAATTAGGTGCACAGGATGACGAAGAATTTATTAATCTGGAGCAAATGGAATTAGGAGAGGTGGAGTTTAATGCGACTACTAATTTAGCTATAACTGAAGATTTAAGAAAAGTAACTTCAATTACAGTAAATACGGTACATGGTAACGCGGATAGTATAGAGGATGTTAGGGACCGCTTAAACCCCACAATTGAAACAATGGAAGGCGCTGCATTTTTTTATGCCTGTGAGGAGCAAGAAATACCCGCCATACAAATTAGAGCAATATCAAATTATATAGAAAAACGAAATCGCGAAAACTGGAACATCCCATTAGCTGTTAAAAATCTAAATAACTGGTTAACAGAAAATATTAAAAATATATAATATGAAATTGAGCCTCGGCTTTTCGCCTTGTCCTAATGATACTTTTATTTTCGATGCCCTCATTCATCATAAAATTGATACCGAAGGATTAGATTTTGAAGTGGTTTTTGATGATGTAGAAACCTTAAACCAAAAAGCTTTTAAGGCTGATTTAGACATTACTAAACTTAGTTATCATGCTTTTGCCTATGCCATAAAAGATTATGTTTTATTAGATGCAGGCAGCGCATTAGGTTTTGGAGTTGGCCCAATGTTGATTTGCAAAACACCCCAAGATTTAAATGAACCAAATTTAAGAGTTGGGATTCCTGGCAAATATACCACTGCAAATTTTTTATTGAGTTTAGCTTATCCCCATTTGAAAAATAAAAAAGAGATGCTCTTTTCTGATATAGAGCAAAAACTTATAAATAATGAGATTGATTTGGGCTTAATCATTCACGAAAACCGTTTTACTTATCAAAATAAAGGATTAACAAAAGTAAAGGATTTGGGAGAATATTGGGACGAGACTACTAAATGTGCTATTCCGCTTGGCGGGATAGTTATTAAAAGATCATTATCTGATGAAGTTAAACAAAAGGTAAACCGACTGATCAGAAAGTCCGTTGAGTTTGCTTTTGAGAATCCAAAATCGGCTTTGTCATTTATTAAAGAACATGCTCAAGAAATGGAAGAGGCGGTGATGTACCAACATATTGATTTATATGTCAATAAATATTCGGTAAATTTGGGTAAAGAGGGTAAAAAAGCAATACAAACTATGTTTGATCAAGCCTTTGAGAAAGGAATTATCAAAAAAGTGGACCAAAATTTGTTCTTAAACTCATAAATAAAACATAATGGAAAATAAAAGTAGAAGAAAATTTATTCAAAATACTTTAACTGCAACCGCTGCAGTTACAATTGGTAGCTCATTATTAAAATCACAAAGTGTTTTTGCGACTGAAAGTGAAGCCAACACTTTACAATTTTCTCAAATAAAATTACCTTACAATTACTCTGCTTTAGAGCCATCTATTGATGCTTTAACTATGGAAATACACTACAGCAAGCATCATGCAGCTTATATTAAAAACGTTAACGATGCTATTTTGGCTGAGAAAATTAGTTTCACTTCTGAAAAAGATTTCTTTGCTAACGCTTCTAAGTTATCGGCGAAAGCAAGAAACAACGGCGGCGGTGCTTTTAATCATAATTTCTTTTGGAAATCTATGAAACCTAATGCTTCAATGTCTCCAAAAGGTAAATTAAAAAGATCTATTGAGGCGTCTTTTGGTTCTTTAGACAAGTTTAAAGAAGCTTTTACGGCTGCTGCTATTTCAAGATTTGGCTCTGGCTGGGCTTGGTTAATAGCTGTAGATGGTAAATTAAAAATTACTTCTACGCCTAATCAAGATAACCCATTGATGGATGATGTTACAGATAAAGGAACACCACTTTTAGCCTTAGATGTATGGGAACATGCTTATTATTTAAAATATCAAAATAAAAGAGCTGATTACGTTAATAACTTTTGGAACGTGGTGAATTGGAATGAAGTTGCAGAGCGTTTTGAAAAGTAAAATCTCAGAGTAAAACAATGCTTTTTAAACTTCTCTAGTTAAAGCTGAACATTAAAATTTGCAAAAGAAAAGTTCTAAAAAATTAGAACTTTTCTTTTTATACTTAAATTATGGGATAACTACCCCTTTAGCCTCAAAAGCTAGAACCTTTTTAACAGCAGTTATTTTATCTATTTCTGCTTGACTGGAACCGCTGTCTTTAGCATAGTGCCTTTGCATTTCAATAGAAATACTATCAATTTTTGCAACCCCATCAATTATAACCTCTTTTCCTTTAATATTTTTTGGAACAAAAAAACCATAATCTTTAAAAGTTACCCTCATGGTTTCTCCGCTTGGTAATTTCATTGTTAACCAGCATCCTTTATCCTTACAAACGTCTTCGATTACTCCCTTAACCGTAAGTTTCATACTCGAATTCTTTTGCATCATAACCAACATCGCATCCACATCGCGAATATTATTATCAAAAACCGAGTCGCCAAACACCATTCCTTTTACAGTATGTGGACCATGTAATTCGGTTTTTTGAGGTGATCCACAAGCGGCAAATCCAATGGAAACAATTAGTAGATAGAGGTATAAGTTTTTCATATTTCTAAGATAAAGCGCAAAAATGATAAATTTTCTTAATAAAAAACTTTATCTATTGTCAATCAAAGAAAAATTACCAGAAATTAACAAATTATATACACAATACTATTTATAAAAAATTCTGCTAAGATCTTATATATTATAATTTTTTTTATGCCGGGATTTATCATTTCTTAGAAACATTTAGAACAAAATCGCCACAAAAAGGCTTTTATTTATTATATTAAGATGTTTATGAATTTAGAAAAAGCGTACGACTTATTATCAGAGAAATTAGTTTCCTGGTTTGAT
>JBKJLB010000102.1:0-2758 GCA_046597075.1 Pelobium sp. | reverse complement strand
CAGTGGTGGAGCGTCATAAAAATTAAAAACAATAATTAATTAAGAGTTTATTTTTATGACGCTCCACCACTGATTAATTCGCCTCAAAGTCCTTTTACTTAGTTACTTTTTTCTTATTAGCAACTGTCTTACGTTTTCCTTTACGAGTACGTGTATTGTTTTTAGTGCGCTGACCTCGCACCGGCAAGCCAACACGGTGACGTATACCTCGGTAACAACCAATGTCCATCAATCGTTTTATGTTCAATTGAACCTCAGAACGTAAAGCTCCTTCTACTTTTATCTCGTCATTAATGATCGTACGGATAGCAGTTAGCTCATTATCATCCCATTCTTCAACTTTTTTGCTGAGGTCAATTTCTGCCTTTTTAAGGATGTATTGAGCCGTAGAACGACCTACACCAAAAATGTAAGTTAATCCTATTTCTCCTCTTTTATGTTTTGGTAAGTCAATACCTGATATACGAGCCATGCGTATTAATTTTTAATTTTGAATGTTGAATGTTGATAAATGAAAATTGTTAATTCTCAATTTTCAATACTTAGTTAACCTTGACGTTGCTTAAAACGAGGGTTCTTTTTGTTGATTACATAAAGTTTTCCTTTACGTCTAACAATCTTGCAATCTACACTGCGCTTTTTTAAAGACGGTTTTACTTTCATATTAATTTGATATTTCGTTTTTGATTAATGTCAGTCATTTTTGCTTTACTTATTTGTAAAACTCCAACTTCCACCTCAAATCTCAAACCTATTTATAACGATATACTATTCTTGCTTTTGATAAATCATAAGGTGACAACTCCATTTTTACTTTATCGCCCGGAAGAATCTTAATGTAATTCATTCTCATCTTTCCGGAAATATGAGCAATCACTTCATGTCCATTCTCTAATTCAACTCGGAACATGGCATTTGACAATGCCTCTTTTATAATTCCATCCTGCTCAATTGAGTTTATCTTAGCCATTAATTAAATTATACAAATTTTCATTTTCTTCTATTGCTTTTTCAATTAATTCGAATGAAGATAAAATATCTGGGTCTCCATCTGTAATTGCAATAGTATGTTCAAAGTGCGCTGAAGGTTTTAAATCTACTGTAGTAACTGTCCAGTTATCATCATGAAACTTAACTCCTTTTTTACCTTGATTAATCATTGGTTCAACCGCTATCACTAATCCTTTCTTCAAAACTACACCCTGCCCGCGTTTACCATAATTTGGCACTTCTGGCTTTTCGTGTAAACTTCTTCCGATCCCATGTCCAACCAATTCCCTCACTACACCGTAACCATTTTGTTCTGCTAAAGTCTGAATCGCACTGCTAATATCTCCCAATCTGTTTCCCTGTCGGGCAAATTTTAAGCCCTCCATTAAACAATACTTAGTGATGGTCAATAGTTTCGAATCTTCTTCTTTAACTTCTCCAACTGCAAAGGTATATGCTGAATCGCCAAACCAACCATTTTTTATAACACCACAATCAACAGAAATGATATCTCCATCTCTTAAAATTCGTTTTCCGGGTATTCCATGCACAACTTCGGCATTCACTGAAATACATAGTGAACCAGGAAAACCTTTGTAGCCTTTAAATGCAGGCTTGGCATCATTACTTCTGATAAAATCTTCTGCAACTTTATCTAACTCTAATGTTGTAATGCCAGGTCTGATGATTTTTGCAACTTCTGCTAGCGATGCTCCAACAAGTAAAGAACTAATTCTTATAAACTCTATTTCTTCTTTTGACTTATAATTTATCTGCACTTTCTATTCATTTAATATGCAGCACCTGTACCAACAGCTGATCTGCCTTTAATTCTGCCAGTCTTCATCAATCCATCGTATTTTCGCATTAATAACTGACTTTCAATTTGCTGTAATGTATCTAATACAACACCAACTAAAATCAATAAAGATGTTCCGCCATAAAATTGCGCGAAGTTCTGATTAATTCCTGCAATTTTCGCAAGCGATGGAAGTATTGCTACAAATGCTAGAAATAAAGCACCTGGCAAAGTAATCCTTGACATTACATCATCAATAAAGTCAGCTGTCTTCCTTCCCGGCTTAACACCTGGAATGAAACCACCATTCTTCTTCATATCATCTGCCATCTGATTTGGGTTAACAGCAATTGCAGTATAGAAATAGGTAAAAACTATTATCAGAAATGCGAATGTGAAATTATACCAAAAGGAATGAAAGTCAATAAATTTGGATGCGAATCCTTGCATTGAAGATGACTGAGGAAAAAACTGAGCTATAGTAGCTGGAATAAACATAATTGCCTGAGCAAAGATAATCGGCATTACGCCAGCCGTATTTACTTTTAAAGGAATAAATTGACGTACTCCTCCAAACTGACGATTTCCTTCAATTCTTTTTGCAAACTGTACCGGAATTTTTCTTGTTCCCTGAACCAGCATCACTACCATCGCGATAACTAACAGCCATAATACAATTTCAATAAGGAATGCTACAAGGCCTCCGCTTTCATTTAATCTTGAAACTAATTCACCAAATAATGCATGAGGTAAACGTGCAATGATACCCACCATGATAATTAGTGATGTTCCGTTACCAATACCCTTTTCCTGAATTCTCTCACCCAACCACATCACAAATAAAGTTCCTGCGGTAATAATAAGTACAGATGTTAATGTAAACTGAAACATAGAAACAACTTCGGGGTGTGATGTTGCAATAATAGCACCCGGAGCTTGAGATCTTAAGTTAACCAAATAACCCGGAGC
>JBKJLB010000365.1:0-4249 GCA_046597075.1 Pelobium sp. | reverse complement strand
CAAATTAAAAATTCTAAGATTTCTATTCTGAGAAGCTTTGATGTGCGCACCATGTTTTACTCCAGAAGTTATTTCGAGAGTATCATTATTAATCTTTTAACAAATTCTATTAAATATCGAGCTATAGATAGACCCCTTATTATTCAAGTAAGTACGACTGAGGATGAAAATTACATTGTTATGAAAGTTAAAGACAACGGAATTGGTATTGATCTCCATAAAAATAGAAAGAAAATATTTGGACTTTATCAAAGATTTAACTCTAAAATAGAAGGAAAAGGGATTGGCTTATTTTTAATAAAATCCCACATAGAATCTTTGAAAGGGAGAATTGAGGTAGAAAGCGAGCTAGGAGTAGGGACAGTTTTTAGTATTTTCTTCGCAAAGAATATCAATACTTAACACACCCCTAATTGTCACAATAAAGCAAGCTTAAATAAAAATATTATTTATGTGTTTAAACATACAAATGAATTAATATATTTGGTTCGCATTAATTTAAATCAAAATGAAAAAAAACGTATTCGCATTATTCGCAATTATTGGAGTGCTTTTCGCCTTCAAACCAGCAGCAAATGTTTACAAAGTAGATGTTAGCAAATCAAAAATTGAATGGATTGGTCGTAAAGTCACTGGTCAACATGCTGGGGAGTTAAAAATAGCCTCAGGGACATTGAATTCAAATGGTAAATCATTATCAGGAGGAAGTTTCGTTATCGATATGACTAGTATTTCAAATACTGATTTAGATAAGGAATCAGGGCAAAAATTATTAGGTCACCTTAAATCAGCAGATTTCTTTTCGATAGAAAAGAACCCAACTGCAAAATTTGATATTTTAAATATTAAATCAGCGGGTGCAGATAAGGTAACCATTACGGGAAATTTAACAATCAAAGGAATCACAAATCAAGTTTCTTTCCCAGCCTCAGTAAAGCAAAAAGGTAACATTTTAGTTGCAGTTGCAAACGGAGTTAAGGTAGATAGGACAAAATTTGATATCAAATATGGTTCAAAAAGTTTCATTGCAGGCTTAGGCGATAAAGCTATTGATGACGAATTTGAGTTAAATATTAACTTGGTAGCAAGTAAATAATTTTTTAATTTTTTATTTAAAAGGCAGTCAACTAGTTGGCTGCCTTTTTTTTGATCACTAAATCTTCATAAAACATTAATTCTTTTAATTAAAAAATAAGTATATTTAATTAACTAAAAATTCGAATTGTATAAACTAATTTTGATAATTTTAAAAGAGGTCTACAGAATTTTACTTAAAAATATTTTATTAAAACTACAATCAATATTTAGTATAATTGGTTTAAAATCTACTGAATCTAGCAGTTTTAAATAATTAAATTTTTAATTTGATTTTTGAAACTAATAAGTAAAAACAAGAGTAAAAGTGTTCTAACATGACAAAAGAAAACCTTCAGATATTAATTATTGACGATGATGAAATTAATAATTTTATTGCCGCTAAGTTGATCGATAAGATACCGCCCAAAGCAACTGTTAGCACTTGCTTAAACGGGCAAGATGGGATTGATTTTGTGAAATCTAAACTAAATAAACAGGATGAAATGCCAGATATTATATTTTTAGACATTAATATGCCGGTGATGAATGGATGGGAGTTTCTAGAAGAGTATGAGACAATAAAGTCACAAATTCAAAAATCTGTCTGCATCAATATGCTTTCATCGTCAGTATATAATGACGATATCATCAAGGCTGAAGGTTTTGATACAGTTCAAAAATTTATTTCTAAACCGTTAACGGTGGATAAAATTCAAGGTCTTTACGAAATCTTAAATATTACGGCTTAAATTCTTCTATTAAAATTTGATCTTCTTTAGATTTTACTCTTGCAATTGCTTTAGACTTTGCGTGGTAGAATAAACAAATCCAATTTCCTTCGATTGCTTTCTCTGCATAATCAGCCCTTAATTCCATCGATTTTCTCCCGTCGAGGTCATATTTTGCAATAAATTTTCTTTGAAATTGTTCTGGCTCAGGGGCAATATCACCTCCAAAAAAATAGGTTTCATTATTTTCTTTGATGTAAAAAACTTGATGGAACTCAGTATGTCCACCTGTCACCTCGTAGCTTATTTCATCATTAATAGCACCGTTACCATCTAAAAAATTTACTTGTCCAGATCGTTGTAAAACATCAAATATTTCTGTTTTGTAGGAAGAAGAAGGTTTACTATAAGCCATTTCCCACTCGCCTCTTTGGATAAAATACTCAGCATCTGGAAAGCTAACTGTTAAGGCGCCATCTTGTTCTCGAACCATTCCGCCGCTGTGGTCAAAATGTAAATGAGACATCAATACTTTAGTAACATCTTTTGGTTGATATCCAGCTTTCTGAATATTATCGTGTAAAAGCAAATCTCCGTTTTCGTTCGAGTAACCTAAGCCAGTATCAATTAAAATCAAATCCTTACTGGTTTTAATCATAAAAGGCTGAATAAAAATAAATAATGAAGCGGGTCTATCACTTAATTTATGCACTGAGGGATCAAACGGGATAAACTTTTTTGTGGCATCAACTGAATAGGAGCCTTCGTACAACGCAGTAGCTTTCAAATTAATAGTTTTGCAAATAATAAAATCCCTAAACTTTCACTAACAAGCTGTTCAGAACAACTCTTATAAAATGTATATTTACGGGCAATACAGGGCAAATATATGGAAAAAAGGTGGGTAGCGCAGGAAAAAGCTGATGCACAAACGGTTGAAAAACTGTCAAAAGAATTGAATTTAGATAAAATACTGGCAGAAATGTTAGTAAGCAGGGGAGTTCATTCTTTTGAGGAAGCAAGAAGTTTTTTCAGACCAGATATTCGCCATCTACATGATCCTTTTTTAATGAAGGATATGCCGGAAGCCATAGAAAGAATAGAAAGAGCGATTAAAAACGAGGAACATATTTTGATTTATGGAGATTATGATGTTGACGGAACCACGTCTGTTGCGCTAACCTACTCTTTCTTCAAACAATTCCATTCTAAAATTAATTATTACATCCCTGATAGGTATAAAGAGGGTTATGGTATTTCTACCGATGGCATTGATTATGCCGCTGCAAATGATTATAGTTTAATTATTGCGTTAGATTGTGGCATAAAATCAGTTGATAAAGTGGCTTACGCAAATACAAAAGGCATTGATTTTATTATTTGTGATCATCATCTTCCTGGAGATATAATTCCAGCGGCTATTGCAGTGTTGGATCCTAAAAGAAAAGATTGTGAATACCCATATAAAGAATTATCTGGCTGTGGATTGGGTTTTAAATTGATTCAGGCTTACGCCGAGAAAAATGACATCGACTTTTCATTAATCGAAGAATATTTAGATTTGGTAGTGGTAAGTATTGCATCAGACATTGTTCCAATTACGGGAGAAAATAGAACGCTAGCTTATTTCGGACTTAAAAAGTTAAACGAAAATCCTTGTAAAGGTTTGCAAGCGTTAAGAGAACTTTCTGGTAAAACAGATGATTTTACCATAACTGATATCGTTTTTTCTATTGGTCCAAGAATAAATGCTGCTGGTAGAATTGATGATGCTAAGAAAGCAGTACAATTACTTATCGCCGATTCCACAGAATTAGCGGAAGATGCTGGGTTTATCATCAATCTAAAAAATGCAGAGCGTAGGGATTTTGATAGTAATATAACTGAACAAGCCTTAAACATGATTTTGAACTCTCCGGAAATGGAGCATAGAAAATCAACTGTGGTGTATCACGAAACATGGCATAAAGGGGTAATTGGTATTGTAGCATCTAGATTAACAGAAAAATATTACCGACCAACCATCGTATTAACTAAATCAAATGATGTTGTAGCAGGTTCGGCAAGGTCTGTTGTGGGTTATGATTTGTATGAAGCTTTAAGTGAGTGTAGCGATTTGTTAGAGCAATTTGGGGGACATAAATATGCAGCGGGTCTCACCATGAGACCAGAAAACGTAGCGGCATTTAGTCAGCGTTTCGAAGAAGTAGTATCGGCAAGTATAACAGACGAATTATTAACCCAAGAAATTTCTATAGATGCAGAGATAGATTTAGTGCAAATCAATGCGAAGTTTTATAGGATTTTGACTCAATTTGCACCTTTTGGACCACAAAATATGGCTCCAGTTTTTATAAGCAAAAATGTAAACTCTTACGGATATGGTTCAATTGTGGGAAATAATCATTTAAAAATGACTATAAAGCAGCCGTCTAGTCCTATTT
>JBKJLB010000206.1:0-3870 GCA_046597075.1 Pelobium sp. | reverse complement strand
GATGGTTTAACATACATCATTGGAACCCAGAAAATGACTGAGCTTTATACAGCGATACAAGAAGAGATAAAAAAATAGAGTGAACTCACTTAAAATAAAAAAGGATGACTAATAGTCATCCTTTTTTATTTTATAGTTATTTTTTAATTATGGCTTAGAAGCTTTCAAAGCCGCTAAAGCATCTTTTAATTGTTGGTCATCTGGCGCTAGTATTAAAGCCTTTTGAAAATAGTCCTTTGACTTTTCTTTTTCCGTTTTAATATAAAATGCTCCTAGGTAAGAATATGCTTCAACTAAGTTTCCTTTATCTCTATCAGTCAACTTATCTTGTTCTTTTGCATTTGTAATTTCCACAAATTTATCAAATGCGTTTCTAACTTTTTCGTTATCGCTCACTGGGTTTAGGTATGATTCTACTCTACCAACAAATAAATAAGCATCTGCATTATTTGCTTTATTAGCAACGTATGTGAATGCGCTATCTGCATTTAATAAGGTCTTTTTAATCAACTCACTGTTAGTCGATTTTTCTTTAACTAAATTAGCATAATAGAAATAATTTGAATATCCAAAATAAAACCAGTCAGTATATGATGCTTTTGGTAACTTAGTTAATTTCTCAAAGTACTGAGACGCTTTATCGTACTTTTTACTTTTAAAGTAAGCTAAAGCAATGGTATTCAACACTTCTGTATTTGTAGTATCTAAGTCAAATCCTTTAATGTAACTCAAAATAGCTAAAGAGTCTTGTTTTTGATTTGAATAAGCTTTACCTAAGGATAAATAATCAGAGGCAATAAGCCTGTCCTTATCTACTCCAGAAATAAAATTATTTAATGCCTCAATACCAGCATCACTATTGCCATTTTCAACAGCTGCATAACCACGTAGTCTTCTTGCAATCACATAGTCTTTCTTGTACCCTGGTGAACTGATGAAAGAAGAAGCTTCTTTTCTTAAGGTAACATAATCCTTTGCATTAAATAAGAAGATTAAATATCTATAACGAGAATCAGTAGATCTATCTGTTAAATCTAAATATTTGGAATAGTTAGTTTTAGCTTGACCTAGAAGCTCAGCTTGCTTGTTAGGGAAAGCAGATGCCCAACGATAATAGTTTTCAGCTAATACTCTGTAAGCAGGTCCAAAATTAGGATCTTTTGCAATTACACCCTTAAGAGTAGATTCAGCCAATTCAAAATTGAATGCTTGCGTCCAAATTTCACCAATATTCACTTCAACAGCCAGCAAATTATCTTTCAAACTCATCGCTCTTTGGTATTCAGCCACGGCTTCGCTGTTTTTCTTTTGAAATTTATAAGCATTTCCTTTTGCAACATGCAATCTTGGATCTTTTTCACCAAATTCATCTGCTTTTGCAAACCATTCAAATGCCTTATCTAAGTTTCTTGAACCTTCATAAGTATAAGCTTTACCAATATATATGTATTGCTCATAATCCTTTTTCTTCATGTCAGCTGTTGCCTTAGCAAAATTTGCTCTGGCAGCATCATCCTTGCGGTTAAAAAGATCTACAGTTCCTAATCCTATATAATTCATCATATAACTGGATTTAACATCTGCTTTAATACCTTTTTCAAATACTATTCTGGCCGAATCTGGATTATTTAATGTTAAGTAAAGTTCACCAAAACCGAAATAATTTTCAGGTGTAGGTTGCAATTTTACCAATTCACTAAACATTGTTTTTGCCTTCTCGTACTGCCCGGCAGCCACCGCTTTTTGCGCATCTTCTAAGCTATGTGCTTTTCCAACAGAAGCAACAAATAAGATGCTCATTGTTGCTATTGCTATTTTTCTAGTTACGTTCATAAATCAATTATAAAATAAAATTTTAATTTCTTATGTTAATTTGTCTATTTGGAAGAGAATCTGGTGCTAATCCTGACTTTAATATGATTCTTTGTCCTAATTCTCCTGCTAAGAATGAGGCAAATCCTGTGCCTAATCCTGCTCTTCCTTGGCAATTAATTAAATATAAATCTCTAATCAAAGCGTAATTACCAATCTTCAAATTACTTTGTGATGGTTGTTGATAGCTTCCATCAGGTTGTTGAACAGAAATAATTTTAACTTTTTCAACTTCACTGCTAATATCTGGTGTTGGTCTTTTTAACCATGCTACACTAACAATTCCAATAGCATTTGGGTGTTCGACAACATATTTAATTACTTCTTTGTTGGTTTTTAATGCATAAATATTCTTTGGAAAACTATTAACGCCAGCAAGATTCATTAAGTATTCGACGGTACTAGATTTCGGATTATCAAAAACAAATACTTTATCTTTTTGAGATTTACCTGACAAAGCGGATTTAAGTGCTTCTAAAGTAATTGTTGTATCCTTACTCGTTTGACCAGTAATTAAGGCAATCCCATCGATTGCAAATTTAGTAGACCTAATGATTACTTTTCGATCCTCATAAAATTTAGCCTCGTCTTTGGTTAAAGTTCTAGACATTATTGCTACCTGTATACTATCTTCTAGAAAAAGTTTTAATAGCTCTTGTTGTGGCTTATAAATGAGGTTTATTTTTGCCTCTTTATAATTCTTAGAGAATATTTCATATTCATCATCAATAATTGGATATAAAGATTCATCTGCTAATATGGTAGCATCCCCATAGGTAACGTGATCTACTTCATTTCCACTTTTAGTAACTTGGTTACAAGCAGAAAAAGCAAAAGTTGATAAAAATATAAATAGATAGGTATGTAATTTTCTCACTTCAATCATTCTGTTGATTCATTAATCTAATAAATCTAAAAAAAGAATAGACAATTAATAAAAGGCCAAATGCTATTTTCCAAAGATTACTTACTCCATAAAACCATGGAAATTTATCCCAGAAGATTACTGTTAAACCCAAGAACAAGTAAAGAGCGAGCATCACTACCCCTAAAATGAACAGAAATCGCTGTGAGGGCGATTTCTGTCTATCTTTGAATTTTTGATATGCCATTGATTGACTTATTGTTGAAGCTGGAAGAAAATTGGGATAGTGTAAGATACTCGAACATTTCTACCATTTTGTACTCCAGGATTCCACTTAGGAGAACTTTTTAGTACTCTTATTGCTTCTTCATCACAACCTCCGCCAATTCCTCTAACCACTTTAATATCTGTTAGGGAACCATCTTTTTCCACAACGAAATTACAGAACACCCTACCTTGAATTCCATTATCACGGGCAATTGGTGGATATCTTAAGTTTTTACCTAAAAATTTACCGAACTGCTCTAAACCTCCTGGGAAAGTAGGTAAAACCTCAACGTTAGTGAAGATTTGGTTTGTATCTTCAGTTTTTTCTTGGTTTACTGGACCCTCAGCAACTGGTGTATTTATAACAATCTCAGCATTAGGATCACCCTTTATTGTTTTCTCTCCAGGATCGGCTTTTTTAAGCTCTTCAACTGTTGGTGGTTCTTCTTCAACTACCTGATCATCTGGTTTTACAACCGGAGGAGGGAACTTCACCTGATCCACTTTAGGTGGAGGTGGTTCTACAGGAGGTGGTGGAGGTGGAGTATTCTTATCTACTGGTGGTGGGGCGGCAAGCACTACCTCAGTTTGTCTAAGTTTATCTTTTTCCTCAGGAACAAATCCTGACAAAAATTTAATAATTAACGGAGACGCTATTGCTGTAGAAAACAGTAAGCATCCAATTAACACAGATTTATTGGTAGTTTTGTTATTTTCCTTACGAAGCTGATAAGCACCGTATTCTTTGTTTCTACCATTAAAAACAATGTCAATCCAATCCTGATTTAAGATGTCTAGTTTAGACATGAGTTTTTGTTTTAATTAGTTTCTTATTAAACCTATTTCTTTTGGCGCTATTGTCCTTT
>JBKJLB010000108.1:0-8054 GCA_046597075.1 Pelobium sp. | reverse complement strand
GAGTGGGATTTATTGGAAAACCATTATAATCGAGTGACAGATACTTGTATTCCAGAGGAAGAGGCTTTCCGTCGTTTACAAAAACATATTGAAAAAATTTGGAAAGATACTGAAGCTGCGGGCGAGCGTTATTTCCCACACGAATACATGTATAAGATGTTATTAAGTGGTGATTTAGAACAATATTATGAAATTGACCCAAAAAACTCTTGGATGCTAGCAGCTGCAGAAAAGAATTTGCCAATTGTGGTACCAGGATGGGAAGATTCTACAATGGGTAATATTTTTGCTTCTTATGTTATTAAGGGACAATTACAAGCAAGCACCATGAAAAGTGGTATAGAATACATGACTTGGTTAGCAGATTGGTATCCGAAAAACTCTGGAGGTAAAGGTTTAGGTTTTTTCCAAATTGGAGGGGGTATTGCTGGTGATTTTCCAATTTGCGTGGTGCCAATGCTTTATCAAGATATGGAAATGGAAAATATTCCTTTTTGGAGTTATTTCTGCCAAATTTCTGACTCTACTACATCATATGGTTCTTATTCTGGTGCTGTCCCAAATGAGAAAATTACTTGGGGTAAATTAGATATTCATACACCAAAATTCATTGTCGAGTCTGATGCAACTATCGTCGTTCCTTTAATGTTTGCATGGATTTTAAAACAATAAATTTTAAAATTAGTAAATGTAAAATAGAAGTTTGAAAGATTAGTCTTCATTAATGTCAAATCGTAATATGATTTTTATTTGTGATGGTCATCATTCAACAAATAATTATCATGTTTAAAACATTAATTTTAAAAATCAAAATTCAATTAATCTTTGCCTAGCTATTTTAGAATATTATTTCATCAAAAAGGCTAAAATGATGTTTAAATAACCAATAAACATAGCTCAGGCACTTTATTTAGAATAATTCTAAATTGTTAAAATCAGTCACCAATTTGTCAGCCCATGAGTAAATAATTATACTTTTGTGGTTCGAAAATGTGAGATGAATCACTAAATCAAGCATTTTTTTAGTCTTAAACATTTTAAAATTTGTATAACAAACTCAATATGAGAAACTTCTCATCTGATTTTAAGAAATTATTCAGGTCCGTAGCGCTGCTTTCAGTTGTTACATTAGGTTCTATTAGTATTTCTTTTGCTCAAGCTACTCCTGCAGATTCTACTCAGGCTGCTGCAAGTACAACAGCCTCAGCCGTTAACGGTGATCCTACTTCTGGCGAAGCTTTGTTTAAAGCGAATTGTGTATCATGTCACGCTTTGAATAAAAGAGTTTTAGGTCCTGCCTTGGCTGGTATAAATCAAAAATATAATGATGAAGCCTACCTTATCAAGTGGATAAAAAATTCCCCAGCAATGGTTGCATCAGGTGATAAAAGATCTGTAGCTATTTATGAGGAGTACAATAAGGCAGCGATGTCTATCTTTCCTCAGTTTTCTGATGATGATGTAAGAAATATACTTGCCTATATTCAAGTAGAAGGAGATAAAAAGCCTGAAGCCGCAGCTACTGCAGGTACAACCTCTGTAGCTCCTGTAGAAACTGGTGTAAGTGATTTTATGTTGATCGGCTTAATCGCCGTTGTTGTGATTGCTTTTTTAGTGATCCTTGTTTTAAACAGGGTAATTGGTACTCTAGAGCGTCTTTTATTAAAGAAAGATGGGGAGGTAATTTTACCTACTGAAGAGGACGATGAAGAAGCAGCGCCAAAAGATAGACTTGTAACGGTAAAGAAGTTAGCTAAAAATAAAAAGGTTGTTGCCTTCGTAGTACTAGGAATTCTAATTTCTTTGGGATCTTTTGGATGGATGGATTTGTGGAATACAGGTATTCAACAAGGATATCAGCCAGTTCAGCCAATTAAATTTTCTCATGAACTACATGCGGGTACAAACCAAATTCAATGTCAATACTGCCACTCAGGTGCGTGGAAATCTAAAAACGCTACTATTCCATCTTTGAATATTTGTATGAACTGCCATAAGTATGTTCAGGCAACAGAAAAATATAATGGAGAGATTTCACCAGAAATCAATAAAATATATGCTGCATTGGATTACGATCCTGAGACTCAAAAATACGGAGATGATCCTAAACCAGTTGAGTGGGTAAGAATTCATAATTTACCTGATTTAGCATACTTCAATCACTCCCAACACGTAAAAGTTGCTGGTATTGAATGTCAGAAATGTCACGGACCTATTCAAACTATGGCCGAGGTTTATCAATATTCACCATTAACAATGAAATGGTGTATCAATTGCCATAGAGAAACCGAAGTTAAATCTGAAGGTAACGCTTATTATGATAAGCTAATTGCAGCTCATGATAAGATTAAAAAGGGTGATAAGATAACTGCCGCAGTTTTAGGTGGTCTCGAGTGTGGAAAATGTCATTATTAATTAATCAGTAAAAAACGATTACATTCTTATATAGCTTAAATGGAAAGCACAAAGAAATATTGGAAAGGTTTAGAAGAAGTTCAAAAGACTCCTGAATTCGTTGAGAAGAATAAAAACGAATTTGCCGAACCACTTCCTGTAGAAGAATTATTATCAGGTTCAAGTTTAAAAGCGCCAACTCCCCGCAGAGATTTTTTGAAAGCGATGGGATTTGGTATCGGGGCAGTTAGTTTAGCTGCTTGTAATGTGGCACCGGTTGTTAAATCGGTTCCGTATTTGATTAAACCAGAAGAAGTAACTCCAGGTATTCCTAACTACTATTCATCTAGCTATAAAGGCGGAAGCATTTTAGTTAAAACTCGTGAGGGTCGTCCGATAAAAATTGAAGGAAATCCTAATTGTTTAATCAATCAGGGAGGTTTAAATGCACAGGCGCAAGCGGCAGTTTTAGATCTTTATGATAACTCAAAATTAAAAGGACCTTTATTTAAAGGTGCTGAGAAATCTTGGGAAGATATAGATAATCATGTTAAGACAGAATTAGCTAAAGTTCAGGCTTCTGGTAAGAGCATTGCTATTTTAAGTTCAACAGTAAATGGCCCATCAACAAAAGCTGTAATTACAGATTTTACAATAAAATATCCAGCTTCTAAGCATGTAATGATAGACCCTGTTTCATATACGGGTATCATTAAAGCAAACGAGGCTAGTTTTGGTAAGGCTGTTTTACCGCAATTTCATTTTGAAAAAGCAAATGTAATTGTTGGTTTTGGTGCAGATTTCTTAGGCTCTTGGATATCTCCAGTACAATACACAAAGCAATACGTAAGTAATAGAAACTTGGCTTCGCTAGAAGAGAAGAAAATGTCAAGACATATTCATTTCGAATCAGGAATGAGTTTGACAGGATCAAAAGCCGATTCTAGAATTGCGCTTAAGTTATCAGAAGAAGGACCTGCTTTACTGGCTTTATATGCGGCTTTAACAGGGTCATCTTTAGGAAATACAACTCTAGAAAACAAGGTTTTAGATAGTGCTATTAAATTGGCAGCTAAAGAATTGAGTAATGCTAAAGGAGCTGCCTTAGTAGTTTCTGGATCAAATGATGTCGCTACACAAACTATCGTAAATGCTATTAATAGTTATTTAGGTAGTTATGGTACAACAATAGATTTAGATAATTCATCAAAACAATATTTAGGGAACGATGCAGATTTTGCAGCTCTACTAGCTGACATGAAAGCAGGTAAAGTTGGGGCATTAATTTTCTTAGAATCTAATCCAGCATACAATCATCCAAAATCGAAAGATTTTGCTGAAGCAATCAAGAAAGTTGATTTAACTGTTTCATTCGCAGACAGGGCTGAAGAAACCGCTTCCCTTTGTCAAGTAATAGCTCCAAATCATAATTTTTTAGAATCTTGGGGAGATGAAAGTGCTTTAGAAGGTTATTACTCTTTAGTACAACCAACTATTAATCCTATTTATAATACTCGTCAGGCAGAAACTAGCTTATTAATTTGGGCTGATCAACCTGTAAGTGATTATTATGCATATGTAAGAAAGAATTGGGAAAATTCTGTTTTACCAGCAGCAGGCAAAAAGTGGGATGATGTTTTACAAAGTGGTTTTATAGTTCTTCCTGCTAAAGCAGCCTCATCTTACAATTTCTCTGGAAATTTAAGCGGAGCAGCAGCAGCTATAACTAAGCAAAGCAAAGCACTTGCAAAAGACATACAATTACACATTTATCAATCAGTAGCGGTTGGTTCAGGAAATCAGGGTAATAACCCGTTATTACAAGAAACACCAGATCCTGTATCTAAAGTAACTTGGGATAATTATGTAGCTATTAATCCTAAGTATGCTGAGACTTTAGGTGTTGCTCAGTTTGATGTGGTTACCGTAAAGAATGCTGATTATGCAATTGATTTACCAGTACTTTTCCAACCGGGACAAGCACATGGAACAGTTTCGGTAGCCTTAGGTTACGGAAGAACAAAATCTGGTAAAGTTGGAGATAATGTGGGTAAAAACGCATATCCTTTCTTAACTTACGCAAACGGAACTTATCAGTTTGCTAACAATGTTACTATCTCTAAAACAGGTGGACGTGAAGAGCTGGCTCAAACCCAAACTCACCATTCTATTGAAGGAAGAGATATTGTAAGAGAAACTACTTTCGCAGATTATAAAAAAGACCCAGCTCACGGTAGCGGTAATCATGGTATTAAGCATGAGAACGTAGACCTTTGGGGTAAATTTGACCAACCAGGACATAACTGGGTAATGGCAATTGATTTAAACGCTTGTACTGGCTGTGGTGCTTGTATAACTGCTTGTAATGTAGAAAATAACGTACCAGTTGTAGGTAAGGAAGAAGTTCGTCGTCGTAGAGAGATGCACTGGATTCGTATCGATCGCTACTATACTATTAATGAAGAAGGAAAATCTATAACTGAAGAAGGTGAATTAGCTCATGCCGAAGGAACTTTTGAAAACGTTTCAGTTATTCATCAACCAATGATGTGTCAGCACTGTGAACATGCTCCTTGCGAAACAGTTTGTCCGGTATTAGCTACCGTTCACTCTAACGAGGGATTAAATCACATGGCTTATAACCGTTGTGTAGGTACTAGATATTGTGCAAACAACTGTCCGTATAAAGTCCGTCGTTTCAATTGGTTTAACTACTGGAATGATTCTCGTTTTGATAATTACTTAAATAATGAGTTCACACAATTGGTATTAAACCCAGATGTTACCACACGTTTCCGTGGAGTAATGGAGAAATGTTCCATGTGTATTCAACGTATACAAGCTGGTAAATTAAAAGCTAAAATCGAAAAGAGAACAATTAAAGACGGTGAAATTAAAGTGGCCTGTCAGCAAACTTGTCCAGCTAATGCAATCGTATTTGGTGATGCAAATGATCCTAATTCAGCAGTTTCAAAAGCATTAACAAATGAAAGAACATATTACGTTTTAGAAGAATTAAATGTACAGCCTGGTGTAGGATATATGACGAAAATCACTAATACAGGATTACAAGAAGCTTAATATTTAAAAATATAATTTAAGATATGTCATCACATCACGAATCAATATTAAGAGAGCCTTTAATCACAGGAAAGAACATCACCTATAGTAAAATTACAGATGATGTATTATGGCCTGTAGAGAATAAACCAAATAAAGCTTGGTGGATAGGTTTTGTTGTGGCAGCAATGGGTGCTTGTTTATGGCTCTTTGCAGTTAGCTATACGTTTTGGAACGGAATTGGTGCCTGGGGACTGAATAAAACAGTAGGTTGGGCTTGGGATATTACTGGATTTGTTTGGTGGGTAGGTATTGGTCATGCTGGTACATTAATTTCAGCTGTATTATTACTTTTCCGTCAAAACTGGAGAAACTCCATCAACCGTTCTGCAGAGGCGATGACCATTTTTGCCGTTATTTGTGCCGCAACTTATGTAGTTTCACATATGGGGCGTCCATGGTTGGCATATTGGCCTTTACCTCTACCAAATCAGTTTGGTTCTTTGTGGGTTAACTTTAACTCACCCTTAGTTTGGGATGTTTTTGCAATCTCTACTTACTTCTCAGTTTCATTAGTGTTTTGGTATGTGGGTTTATTGCCTGATATCGCAGCTATTAGAGATAGAGCTTCGGGTTTGAGAAGAAGAATTTATTCAATTCTTTCTTTTGGATGGAATGGTTCGGTCAAATCTTGGCAAAGATTTGAGACTGTGTCTTTAATTCTTGCAGGTGTAGCAACTCCATTAGTACTTTCTGTACATACAATTGTATCTATGGACTTTGCAACATCATTGGAGCCGGGATGGCACACCACAATTTTCCCTCCTTACTTTGTTGCTGGAGCTATTTTCTCAGGTTTCGCAATGGTTCAAACGCTTCTGTTGGTGACTCGTAAAGTGTTAGGATTAGAAAATTATATCACTATGTTCCACATTGAATCAATGAATAAAATCATTGTATTAACAGGTTCAATTGTAGGTGTAGCTTATTTATCTGAATTCTTTATCGCTTGGTATTCGGGTGTAGAGTATGAGCAATATACTTTTATTAACCGTTTCACTGGTCCTTATTGGTGGGCAGGCTGTATGATGTATGGTTGTAACGTGTTAATGCCGCAACTCTTTTGGTTTAAAAGTATCAGAACAAATATTGCAATATCATGGTGTCTATCAATTGTAGTAAATATTGGTATGTGGTTCGAGCGTTTCGTAATTATTGTACTTTCTTTAAACAGAGATTATTTACCATCAAGTTGGGTAATGTTCTATCCTACATGGGTCGACATATCCATATTCATTGGGTCAATTGGATTGTTTTTTACCTTGTTCTTGTTATTTATTAGAGTATTACCATCGGTTGCTATGGCAGAGGTTAGATTATTAGTGAAGACATCATCTGAGCAATCGAAGAAAAAATTAATGGATGAAGGAAAGATTAAATCTGAAGAAGCGGAGTATTATGTAGAATCTTTAGACAAATTTGATAGTGTAGAACAGGCTGATTACGTAAAAATTTAATAATGAGTAACATCAAATATATTTTAGGTCTTTTTGAAGATCCCGATGATATGATGCATGGGATTGACAAGCTTCAGGAAAATAACATCGGTATTTATGATGTTTATACTCCAATGCCAATTCACGGCATTGAGGCAAAGTTGGGTGTAAAAAGAAGTAGATTACCAATTGTAGCCTTTTGCTGTGGAATTACTGGTACAATGACAGCATTCGGAATGATTTACTTCATGATGGTTCAAGATTGGCCAATGAATGTTGGAGGAAAACCAAATTTTGCAATTCCAGATTTTATTCCAATTACTTTTGAGTTAACCGTACTTTTTTGTGCGTTTGGGATGGTTGGGGCATTCTTTTTTAGAAATCACCTTTTCCCAGGAAGAGCGCCAAGAGTAATGGAACTTAGAGCTACTGCAGATCGTTTTGTGATTGCAATTGATGCAAACAAAGGGTTTGATAGTGAAAAAGTAGACAGTTTATTAAAAGAAGCGGGTGCTATTGAAATTAAGCACAACGACAGAAAATATCTTAGCTATGAATAGAACGAACATATTAGGATTAACATTTTTAGCGGTTGCTCTAGTTGCAATATTAAGCTCATGCCACGATAAACGTAGCAGAGGTTTAGAGTATGCACCAAACATGTATTATCCAATTGCTTATAATCCTGATCAAAAAAATCCAATTTTTGAAAACGGAATTTCGGCTCAAGTACCACCAACAGGAACTACGCCAATAGGTTTCACAAGGTTTGATGAATATCCAGATACACCTGAAGGTTATTTGGCAGCGAGTGAAGGTATTGTGAACCCAATTGCAGTTACAAAGCAAAATTTAGTTGAAGGACAGCAACTATACATTGCTTTTTGTGCCCCATGTCATGGCGAAAAAGGTCAAGGAAATGGTCGTATTGTAGAGTTGGGTAAATATCCAGCCCCACCTTCATATTCTAACGGAAACTCATCTAGAGGTGGCGCAATGAAGGATTTAACAGATGGTAAGATATATCATACTATTCAATATGGATTAAATTTAATGGGATCATATGCATCTCAGCTATCTCCTGAAGAAAGATGGAAGGTAATC
>JBKJLB010000297.1:0-5328 GCA_046597075.1 Pelobium sp. | reverse complement strand
TTGTTTTACAAATAGTTATAATAAATAACAAAATAATATTTTGACCATCAAAAATACCAAATAAATGATCAAATCCTTCCAAATCACAACTACCGACTCCCCTATTAAAAATGAGCTAAATCATAAAATAGATTTTAAAACTAAGCCATTAGGAGCACTTGGAAAGTTGGAAAAACTAGCCCTAAAAATTGGATTGATTCAAGGTACGCTTTCACCAAAAATCTCCTACCCTACGCTTTTGGTTTTCGCAGGTGATCACGGAATTGTTGCCGAAGGCGTGAGTCCTTATCCACAGGATGTAACTTGGCAAATGGTCATGAATTTTGTTTCGGGTGGAGCGGCGATTAATGTGTTTGCCAAGCAAAATAATTGGGACCTAAAAGTGATTGATGCTGGGGTAAATTATGATTTCCCAGATGAGCTTCCTATTATTAATTTAAAAGTTGGTAAAGGCACCAAAAACTTTTTGAATGAACCTGCCATGGATGATGAAGAATTAGAAAATGCCATTCATAAAGGTGTTGATTTGGTCAATAAAGTTTTCCAATCTGGGTCTAATTGTATCGCATTTGGTGAAATGGGAATTGGCAATACTTCTGCTGCGGCAGTTATGATGCATAAAATTACAAAAATACCAATTGAAGAGTGTGTCGGAAAAGGAACTGGCTTGGATCAAAATGGATTAGAACATAAAATTGGTGTACTTTCACAAGCAATTGACAACCACGTTGTAACACAGCCATTAGCAGTATTAAAGACATTTGGAGGATTTGAGATTGCTATGATTTGTGGCGCTATGCTGCAAGCTGCAGAATTAAAAATGATGATTTTGATTGATGGATTTATCATCACCTCTGCCCTATTAATTGCTCATGATTTATATCCAGAAATTTTAGATTTTTGTATTTTTTCACATCAATCAGATGAAAAAGGTCATCATAAAATGCTGCAATACCTAAATGCAGATCCTTTATTGAAGTTGGATATGCGGTTAGGAGAAGGTACTGGAGCAGCTTTGGCTTTACCTTTGGTGCAAGCGTCTGTTAATTTTTTAAATGATATGGCTAGTTTTGAATCTGCTGGAGTGAGTAATAAATAAATTTATGAAAAAAGAAATCAGAATATTTTTTACAGCATTAATGTTCTTCACCAGAATACCATGCCCCTCTTTTACAGATCATGATCCAGAGTATTTAAACCGTTCCTCCAAGTATTTTACATTAGTTGGAATTATTGTAGGTAGCATTTCTGCAGCAGCTTTTTATCTTTTTCAGCTGCTGTTCTCAATAGAAATAGCCTTGCTACTTAGTTTCGCTACTTCTCTACTAACTACTGGCGCTTTTCATGAAGATGGCTTTGCAGATGTTTGTGACGGATTTGGTGGCGGTTGGACAAAGGAAAAGATCATGGACATTATGAAAGATTCTAGAGTTGGAACTTACGGACTGGTGGGTTTAATCATTTTAATGGCTTTAAAATTCACTTCCTTAAACCAATTACCAATCGAATTGATTATTCCAACCATAATTAGTGCCCACGCCATCAGTAGATTAACTTCGGTTAGTTTAATCTATACCGATGAGTATGCTCGTGAGGATTTATTGAGCAAGGCAAAGCCATTAGCCACAAAAATGCAACACAGTGATTATTTTATTGCTTGTATTTTTGGATTAGCTCCGCTATTATTGATGAGAAACTGGTGGGTTTTCTTGGTTATTATCCCCCTAATTTTAACGAAACTTTATTTTTCAAGATATTTTAATAAATGGATAGGCGGCTATACTGGCGATTGTTTAGGGACAGTTCAACAAGTTGCAGAAGTGGTTTATTATTTAAGCGTATTGATGATTTTAAGATATTTAGGTGGTTAGTTTGTTAGATGGTTAGTCTTTAGAGTTTAGACATGTTTCTTTGAAAATAAATTTGTCTTCTTACTTTAATCACTAATCTTTGCTATTTTTCAATAATCCTTAATCAACATATATTCAAATTAACACATCTTTAAATTAACACATACTCAAAATTTCAAATCGAAAAATGAATATCTATTTAATCAGGCATTCGGCAGTTTACAACCCAAATAAGCTTTGTTACGGGCAATCGGAGATTCCTTTAGAAGAAAATTTTACTGCAGATTTTGATTGGATTAAGGATCATTTAAATCTATCTGAAAGCACTTTATTCTTTTCAAGTCCTTTTAGAAGATGTACCAAGTTGGCCTCTTTTTTAAGTGATGATACTTACCAAATAGATGAACGTATATCAGAATTAAATTTTGGAACCTGGGAAATGAAAGCCTGGTCAGAAATTCCCTCCAAGGAAATGAATCCATGGATGGAGGATTTTGTAAACTACAGCATACCCAAAGGCGAAAATTTTATTCAATTACAAGACAGGGCTGTTTCATTTTATGAAGATTTAAAAAGCCAAAAATTTGATGATGTAATAATCATCACCCACGCTGGTGTAATTCGTTCTTTGGCTGCTTATGTTTTGGATTTCCCTCTAGAAAATGCTTTTAATCTTCAAATAGATTACAGTTCGATAACGAAACTAAATTACGATTCAAAAAGTCAGTTAACCAAGTTAGATTTTATTAATTTGAATAAAAACGCTTTATCTCCTGTGATGACTAAGGAAGATCAATAAATTATTTGAATTGTTCTAACCTGCTGCAAAGACCCATTTTGTAATCTAGCATAGTATATTCCATCTTTAAGTAATGAATTTTGGAATTCAAGATTATAATTCCCTCGTTCTACTGGGGCGTCTATGAGTGTCTTCATTAATTGCCCTTCTACATTAAAAATTTGAAGCAGCACATGTCCTCCAGCAGATTCATAAGTAAAGGTGGTGCGATCAGAAAACGGATTTGGATAATTAGAAATAATATTCTTACCTGCATCCTTATTAGGATCTAAATAAGATACAACTCCACTAGCACAAGTATCCATTGATCTTATAATTGGTAGCGATTGATAGTCTTTTAAAATGATTTTTTGCAAAGAAGTACCAGGTACACAAAACCAATTTTGAAGTATTGTTGAATAAATGGATCTAAAGTCATACTGCATTGGCACATTATCAGACGTACCAACAAGTGAATTAATTGTAGGATTTGTACCTAACACACCTGCTTGTACACTTTCTCCGAAAACAAATAGTGGAGCCGCCGCACCGTGATCTGTACCTAAGCTAGAGTTGGATTTTATTCTCCTTCCAAATTCAGAGAAAGTCATTCCAATCACTCTTTTGGAAGCACCTAAAAATTTCAAATCATCCATAAATGCTTTTATGGCATCCCCAACTTTTGCAAGAAGCACTGCATGGGCACCTGTTTCGCTAGCTCCCGAAATTGTTTGTTGAGCATGTGTATCAAATCCTCCAATATTTACCATGTAAATTCTGGTTTTCAAGCCCCCAGCAATCAATCTAGAGACAATCTTCAATTGGTCTGCGAGTGAATTTTTAGCAGGATAATCTTTTTGTGTTAACACTTTACCTGCTGCCGATTTTATCACACTGGCATATTGTTGTGTTTGTTGTGAAACCTGCCTAATATAAGTGAGCTCTTTACCTGCATTTGATTGTGGGGCTGGGTCAACAATTCCATTAAGTAAATTATAAAAATTTACAGGATCTGTAATCGCCATACCCATATTAACTGATGGACCTTGGAAAGCAGGAGAAATAAATGAGCCAATTTGCAATGCAAGAGGATCAGGCATCACAGCATTTGGGTAGCCAACTGGAAAATTCGGATATTCTTCTCCTAAATATCTACCAACCCAACCATTATTAAGGTATTGATTAGAATCTGATCCACTTAACCAAATATCTGTAGCCCTAAAGTGGCTAAAATTAGGCTGTGGATATCCCACAGATTGAATGACTTGTAACTGTTTTTGGTTGTATAAAGAACTTAAACCTGTTAATGCGGGGTGTAAGCCAGTATCATAACCACTTAAGGTTAATATTTTTTTCTTATCTATTAGAATGTTTGACCTGGCGTTTGCTAAATTATCGTATTGATCTAAGGGAATTACAGTATTTAGTCCATCATTTCCTCCATTTAGTTGAATAATAACAAAAACCCTATCCGTTTCTGTATTACCTGCAGTTAAAGCACTCAGTAGTTGCGATGCTCCAAATGCCTTAAAAGAAAATCCACTAATTAAAGTTGGTATTACAATCCCAGCAGGAAGCGCCTTTCCTAAAAAATCTCTTCTTTTCATATCAATTGAAATTCAGGAAGGTTCATAATGTATTTTATCATGGTTTGGAGGCTACCAAACACAATTCCCTTTTTTGTGGCATCATTAGGACTTAACTTATATGCGTTCCAAGCGTCTGTCCAATAATAATCACTAGTTTGATTTTTTAGCAAAATACTTTTAAGCTGCTGCTTTAAGTTGGCCGATGATGGAATAGTGAGTAAATGATCTAAAACTTCTGAAATCAAAATATTTGGATCTTCGGGTTTCGAAAAATTAGTAGCGTATTTTAAAGGATCAATTACTATTTTTTTTGAGTTTCGTGTTACACCAGAACCGATCATGGTATCCGTAAATTGATTTCTTTTAGGTAGCGTATCCGAGTTTATCCAAATTTCGTAAAACTGCGGAAATTGGTAAAATGCAGGCCATCCGGCAACATTTGGTGGATCACCTAAATCTAACTGTAGATTTGCAGCTTGACCTTTTAAATATAACCATAAAACATATTGAGTAGGTACATCACTGGCATCATGTAAAACAATATCAAATTCTCTGCAAACACCAAGTACTAAATCTAGTGGAGTTTTTATAAAACAAGATCTATTCTCTGATTTGAAAAAATGGTCACTCCCCAATAGCTCAATTAAAACCGGTTTAATTTCAAAATTAGCATCAATGAAAGTTTGGGCTAATGGAGAAATTATCTCTTGCTCTATCTGGTCTGTAATATCGTAATAGACAAAAAACCTATACAGCTTTCTGCACATATGTAATGCAACTTCATTTTGTTTAAACAACATATTAATCATGTCATCTAACTCTGTGGCACCTGCTGCACCAGTTTTCCCTAAAACAATGTAATTATTATAAAAAGAAGAAAATTGTTTATCCGCAGTTTCGTGTTTTGTTGCATCAAAGTAGGAATCAATTTTTACACCATCAATCCTAAAACCAGTTAATACTTTTGCTGCGGCTTTAACATCCGATTCTGTGTATTTTGAGTTAGCGCCTTTACCCATGGTAAATAGCTCCTGCAACTCCCTGCCATAATTTTCATCAGGTGCAGTTTTGGTATTTAAGTACCCATTTAAGTACTTTAACATCGCTGGAT
>JBKJLB010000099.1:0-3864 GCA_046597075.1 Pelobium sp. | reverse complement strand
TTCCTTACTTCATACATGGCTTCGGCACACCAATAAGTGGCTAAAGCATAAATTTCTGGGTCAACTGGGTAATTGTTAGATCTTAAAAACACACCAATTGCGTTTTCAAAAGCTCTTTCATTGTAAAACTCTAACCCACGGTAATAGGTCACTTTTTCATAAGCTTCCTGTGCGTCTTTTGTTTTGTTATCGATTCCTTCTAATACATCAATGGCATCTTTGTAATTCTTGGTGCTCAGTAAAGTTTTGGCTAATAAAGTTTTGGCTTCATTTAGCTTTTTAGAGTAAGGATACTTTTTTAAATAATTTTGAATGGCATCTAAAGCGATGTTGTGAAACTCTAATTCGTAAGAAAGCTTAGCGAAATTAAATAAAGCGTCTTCTTCAATCTGCTTATCAAAATTCAATTTAGAGCTGACTTGAAAAGCATTTCTAGCGCTCTGCTTGTTTTTAGTGGTGAGGTAATCATCCGCTAAGGTGTATAATCCAAACTGGCTGTATTCGTTATCGTCTTTAATGAGTTTCCCTAATTGCTCAATCGACTGGTTATATTTCTTTAGCTTGTAGTATGTGTATCCAATTTGGTAGCTATCTTGGTTATTCTGTGTTTTGTTACGGTCACGTTCCATAAAACGCTCATAGTATTTTACAGAGTTGGTATAATCCGCTTTAGCGAAATAAGAAGCTGCAATAATTCGAAGTAACTCTGTCTCATTCAACTGTTTGGTGCTTTCTATAATAGGGATGGCATAAGCGATGACATCGTCATATCTTTTATCCATAAAATAAACCGCAGAAATGTAGTAAGGATAACTCGCCTCGTAGGTTTTAGAGCCTTTTAATTTCTCGAAGTTGCTTAAAGCGGTTTTGTAATCTTTATCCTGATAAGAAATGTAAGCATAATAATAAGTCGCTCGTTCTGAGTAGGGCGATGGATTATCTTTTATTAAACCAAAAAGAGGTTTAGCGCTTTGTAAATCACCGGTTTCAAAGTGGGCATAAGCCGTTTTAAATTTATATTCAGTATCTTCTTTACCCGTTAAGTCTATGGCGCTAACTTGTGTAAACCATGCTAATGCTTCGCGGTATTGCTCCTTTTTAAAATAATATCTTCCTACCTGAAAATACGCTTGTTTAGCTCGTGGGTTTTCTGGGTGGTTTTTAATAAATTTCTTGAAGAGCTGCTCTGCATCGTCATTTTCTAATTCTAGGGCACAGTAAGCTCTATAATATTCGCTGTTTACTTTAATTTGAGAGATAGCCGCATTGTTATACTGATTGGTATTGGCAACGGCAGTAGTTTTTTCGACTTCGTAAAATAGGGAAGATGCTGCGGCATATTTCTCTTGATCCACAAGTTCTAAAGCGTTTTTGTATTTTGTATTGATATCGAAATAAGCAGGAACTTGCGCCGAAGCTATTTTAAATAAAAATAAGAGGGCAATAGATATTTGGATTTTCTTGAACATAGTTGAGCTAAAATCGGTCATTCAAATTTAAGGCTTGTGATAGGCTATATATTTTTATTTAACTAACACCTGTTAATAAACTCCTTTTTAAACGCCAAATTAGCGCTAATCATTATAGCGAAGATGAATTTTTAAGGAATTTTTGAACTTATGCTTTTTGACTTGCTAAAAGATAAAGCACCGCCATTCTAACGGCAACACCATTCTCTACTTGGTCTAAAATGATAGATTGCTTACTGTCAGCTACATCGCTGGTGATCTCGACCCCACGGTTAATTGGTCCAGGGTGCATCACTACAATTTCTTTGTCTAGAGAATTTAATATCTTTTTATTTAAGCCATACATCATGGAGTATTCTCTTAATGATGGGAAGTACTTGATATCTTGTCGCTCTAACTGAATGCGTAGCATGTTGGCAACGTCGCACCAATTTAAAGCCTTCATTAAGTTATGTTCTACTTTTACGCCTAAAGTGCCAATATATTTAGGGATTAAGGTGGTAGGGCCGCATACCATTACTTCGGCACCTAGTTTTTGCAGGCAAAGGATGTTAGATAAAGCAACTCGTGAATGTAATACATCACCCACAATCACTACTTTTTTACCCGCAATGCTACCCAGTTTTTCTTGGATAGAGAAAGCATCTAATAAAGCTTGGGTAGGATGTTCATGAGCGCCGTCACCAGCATTGATGATATTGGCATCAATGTGTTTGCTGAGAAAAACACCAGCTCCAGCGTAGGGGTGACGCATCACCACCATATCTACTTTCATGGCTAAAATATTATTTACGGTATCAATTAAGGTTTCGCCTTTGCTCACCGAAGAACTGGATGCTGCAAAGTTGACCACATCTGCTGATAACCTTTTTTGTGCTAATTCGAAGGATAATTTGGTACGGGTAGAGTTTTCGAAGAAGATGTTGGCAATGGTGATGTCTCTTAAAGAAGGTACCTTTTTAATGGGGCGATTGATGACATCTTTAAAAGTTTGTGCAGTTTCTAGGATCAGTTCAATGTCTTGTTGAGTGAGGTCTTTAATCCCTAAAAGATGTTTGCTGCTTAACTTTTGCGCTATTTCTGACATGGTTTTATTTACTCTCTGAAACTAAAACTATTTTATCTTCTTGATCTGTTTCTTGCCAACTGACCACTACTTTTTGTGAGGAAATGGAATCTACTTTGATGCCAATATAATCGGGCTCTATGGGTAAATGTCGGCTATATCGCCTATCTACCAAAACCAATAACTCCACCTTTTCTGGTCGGCCAAAGGCTAGCATGGCATCCATTGCTGCCCTAATGGTTCTCCCTGTCCACAATACATCATCTATTAAAATCACTTTCTTGCCTTCGATGATGAAATCTATCTGGGTGCTGTTGGGCACTAACGGACTGTTTCCTCGTCTAAAATCGTCGCGATAAAAAGTGATGTCTAATATCCCGTTTTGGATAGTTGCCTTAGGCAGGATGTTTCTCAATTCCTTCGCAATTCTTTGTGATAAGTAAATTCCCCTGGGTTGTATGCCTAAAATCACGGTATTAGAGAAATCGTTGTGATTTTCTATTAATTGATGGCAAAGCCTTTGAATGGTGATTTGGAATTTCGGACCGTCTTACAGTGTTAAATTTTGCATCAGCAGTATTGGTTTGAGCAAAAATAGAAAAATTTAGAATAAATGCAGGAGAAATTTAGAAATAGGTTGGGAGGTGGGAAGTCGGGGACGGAAGTCGGAGGACGGGAGTCAGGGGGTCGGAGGTCGGAAGTCGGAGGACCGAGGTCAGAAGTTGGGAGTCGGAAGTCGGAGGTCAGAAGTTGGGGGTCGGAGGACGGGAGTTGTGATGTTGGGAGGTGGTTAGATGGTTATTGGTTATTTGAGTTGATGAGGATTTTATCGTTTTTTATCCTATCACTATCCTATCACTATCGTATCACTATCCTATCACTCGGTGATGAGCTGGTTTTTTGCAGGCTAATTGTGGCGATTTGAAAGCGATGGTGTAGGGAGCTTTAATACACAGGTTGCTTCGTTAGCACTCGCAATGACGAGTGGGAACTCGCAAAGACGGTTAGCAGGTCATGGCGAGGTATCGAAGCCATCTGTTAGCGATGGTGTGGTGGTTTTTAATGAACAGTTTCCTGCCTATCGGACAGGCAGGGCTTCGTTAGCACTCGCAATGACGGGTAACTCAAACAGATTGCTTCGCTTTCGCTCGCAATGACAGGTAACACCAACAGATTCCTGCCTACCGGACAGGCAGGGCTTCGCTTTCGCTCGCAATGACGAGTAGGAGGACTCGCAATGACTGTTAGCAGGTTAAGGTCAAGGCGAGGTATCGACGCCATCTGTAAGCGATAGTGTGGTGGTGTTTAATGAACAGATTCCTGCCTACC
>JBKJLB010000046.1:0-4209 GCA_046597075.1 Pelobium sp. | reverse complement strand
ATTGACAAGAAATGATTTTGAGCGATGGCTTCAATTTTCGATATATTATATGTATCGAATTCGTTTTGAATAAATTTCATAAATCTTTCTTTAATCAGCAATTTATCTTTTAATTCATTCATATTTGAATCTATCATTTGCGCAAAGGAGATATTTGATGTAAATAATAAAAATATAATTAAAGTTTTCATATTAATTACAACTGTAGGGATCGAAAAAATTACTTCTTTCTTCATTTTTAAAAACGATATTTGGGCTACCTGAACCAGTGAAACCAGCTGTTCCACGTATTGATGCCATTAAAATCTGTAACTGATCCCTAAAGTATTGAATGACTATCGCATCATCTGGTAATAAGGGATGGTCTCTAAATTCTGTGTAGGTTAAATATTTAGCTTGCTCAGTTATGATTGCTGCTTTGACAGCAGCCTCTCCAGATGATAAAAAGGTTATTGAATTATCAGGGTTTTGATATTGTGTAGGCAAACCAAAAACAACTTGATTAATAAATAATTCTCTTGAAATTCCTGAATAATTACCACCTACCCAGACCCATTTTAATCTTATACTATTTACACCTGCTTCTTGCCAATTTGCAGAAGTAGTTTTTTTAAAATAAAAAGATAAGCAATCAGTTTTAATTATATCATTATTTACAGGTGGTTCATAATCAATCGGTAAGGCTGGACTTCCGTTACCACCACCACCTACACCGCCACCACCGCCGCCAGTACTACCACCACCGCCAGGCAAACTTTCAGTTGAGAAGCAAGTCCATTGATAAATTCTTGAACATTCAACTCCTCCAGAAATTCCATGACAATCCCACGATTGAATCATTAAACATTGAGGACCTGTACTCGATAAAGTCTTAATTTTTTTATCATCGTTATTATCTACATAACAACTATAGCTGTTCAAATATTCTACATTACCTGTTTGATTAACTTGATATCCTTTAATAATATTACCTTTCCAATCACGTACAATGATAACTCCAGAAAATTTAACCCCAGCATTCTTTTTACTATCTACATAAGCATCATCAGGAATAGTTGTAACCCATTCTGTATGCATTTTACCACTCTTATCTTTATACATCATTAAATAGCTGAGGTTTTGATAAGAGATTGCTCTTTTATCTTTACCAGCTTTTATGTAAAAATTTTTGCTAAATGATATAGGGATTTTAACGGACTCACCAATTGTGATTGATTGTATTTTTGCAAAATCCCACAAAGCTTTTTTACTTAATTTTTGAAATTCATCAAGTTTTTCCTCTCCAAAATTTTTTTTATTTTCGAGTGCGGCTAAATTTTCTTCGAAAAAAGTTTTAGCTTCAGTTTTAAAGTCTTTAGGAGATTCCTGTTTTTGAAGGTCAGTTTCATTCTTACAAGAATTAAAGGAAATTAATAAACCAATAATCAATAAGTTAAAATAATTAAGGGGGGGGGGTAAATAATTTTTTCATCTATTTATATTTTAATATCCTTAAAATAGGAATTATTTTTATAAACAGGAAATTAAACCCGCCACTTCTCACACCCTTCCAAAAATTGTTCATCCGCATCTACGCCAATTCCAATCTCGTCAGGTATAAAAAGTTCGAAGCCTTTGTAAGTTAAACCTCCCACAACAGGGTCAACTAAATGACCTAATAAACAAGTGTCTAAATCAAAAAATTGAATCTTTGGGCAGGCTAAAGCAAAATGCAGATTTGCGGTTAATGCAATCCGGCTTTCTAGCATACTCCCTATCATACAAGGAATATCATGCATTCTTGCTTCATGGTAGATTTTTAATCCTTCATTGATTCCACCCGATTTTGCAAATTTGATATTGATGAAATCACAAGATTTTGAATTGATTAATTTTCGAGCATCATGATGATTAAAACAACTTTCATCAGCAGTTAACTTGATGGGCGACAGCTTTTTTAGTTCTGGTAACAGGTCATCATAAAACGTTCTCATAGGTTGCTCGCAAAACTCAATATTAAACTTCTCGAGCTCATTTAAAGCTAAAATGGCATCTTCAAATGACCAACCTTGATTCGCATCTAACCTTAAAACTATGGCTTCACCAACTACTTTTCTAATTTGTTTTACACGTTCTATATCAACTTCAATTTTCTTTCCTAACTTTATTTTAATGATGGCACAACCATTTTCTACGTGTTTTTTAGCAGTTTTTGCCATTTCTTCTGGCGTATCAATGCCAATGGTCATGTCCGTTATCACTTGTCTTTTTTCGCCACCTAAAAATTGATATAAGGGAAGACCAGCATTTTTCGAAGCAATATCATATAAAGCCATATCAAATGCGCTTTTACAGGTGGCATTAAAAGCGGTGAAATTATTTAGTTCTTGTATTCTATCTTCAATAGCTAAAGGATTTTTCCCTTTCCAAATTTTTGAAAAATCTTGAGCCATTTTTAACATAGTTTCCTGTGTTTCGCCAACAATCATAGGGAAAGCGGATCCTTCGCCAACACCATAAATTCCAGTATCGGTATAAACTCTAATAAAAATATTTTGGGCAAAATCCATGGTCCCGGTAGCGATGGTAAAAGGTTCCATCGGGATGCTGAAACGAAAAATATCTGTATGGGTAATGATCATCGTTAAAAGTAATATTATTGAATGTAGAAATCAAAGTTTTTATTGCGTTAACGATGGAAGTGGCAGCTTTTTTATCTTAAGGCTGACAGCGTTCTTGCCATTTTGAAAATTAACGCTGTCAGCCTTGAAAGTAAAAAACTATAACGGACAGCGTGTTAAAACGCCATCATTAAAAATTAGATCATTAACTTTGCTTAATTTAAACTATAAAAAGTCCTATCTATAATGGCAAACAGACTTCAACATTCTTCTTCTCCTTATCTTTTACAACACGCAAATAATCCGGTAGATTGGTATCCTTGGGGCAAAGAAGCTTTAGAAAAAGCAAAGACCGAAAACAAACTGATTCTAGTGAGTATAGGCTATTCGGCTTGTCATTGGTGCCATGTAATGGAGCATGAAAGTTTTGAAGATGAGCAGGTTGCAGAATTGATGAATCGATTTTTCGTTTGTATCAAAATAGACCGAGAGGAGCGTCCGGATATTGACCAAATTTATATGACTGCCGTACAGTTGATGACTGGTAGAGGGGGGTGGCCACTCAATTGTTTCTGCTTGCCAGATCAAAGGCCAATTTACGGTGGCACTTATTTCCCAAAACAAGATTGGATGAATTTACTCACCAATTTGGCTCATTTTTACGAGACCAAACCCGAGGAAGCAGAAGATTATGCAGTTAAGTTAACCACAGGAATTCAGCAATCAGAAAAACTAAATTTTATCAAAGAGGATAAGACGTACACCCATGAAAATCTTCAAGAGATTCTAGAACCATGGAAAATGTTGTTCGATTTTTCGGAAGGTGGACCTAATCGGGCACCCAAATTTCCGATGCCAAATAATTGGGATTTTTTAATGCGTTGTGCTCATTTGCTAAAAGATGAAGCAGCACATGTCATCGTTCGGCTAACTTTAGATAAAATGGCTGCCGGTGGAATTTATGATCATTTAGGTGGTGGTTTTGCTCGATATTCGGTGGATGGGAAATGGCATATTCCTCATTTCGAGAAGATGCTGTATGATAATGGACAGCTTTTAGGGCTTTACGCCGATGCTTTTAAATGGTGTGAAGAAGACCGTTATAAAGAAATAGTTGAAGAAACTTTTGCTTGGTTACAAAGAGAAATGACATCGCCCGAAGGTGGATTTTATTCGGCTTTAGATGCTGACAGTGAAGGGGTAGAGGGAAAATTTTACACTTGGGATAAATCCGAAATTGACACTATTTTAGGTGATGAAGCAGCACTTTTCAATCTATTTTATGAAGTGAGTGAAGAAGGAAATTGGGAAGAAGAGCAGATCCATAATTTATGGATTAGGAAAGAAAAGGAAGAAGTAGCCAAGGCATTTGATTTATCTGAAGTGGACTTGAATAACCAGCTAAAACATTCTCGCGAAAAGCTTTTAGCGGTAAGAAGTAAAAGAATTCGCCCGGGATTAGATGATAAAATCCTGACCTCGTGGAATGCTTTGATGATAAAGGGTTTGTGTAAAGCTTATCAGGCTTTCGCTGATGAAAAATACTTAGACCTAGCTATAAAAAACTTTCGATTTTTGGAAAAGAATATCATTAAAACCGAAAATGGCA
>JBKJLB010000219.1:0-5109 GCA_046597075.1 Pelobium sp. | reverse complement strand
ATGTAAGGTAATTTGTCCTTTTTCTACTGATTTACGACTCATAAAATCACCATCAACGTAGTATAAAACCTCATCAGAGTCTACATTAGAATGGTTATAAGGGGCTGGAATAGAAAGTGGATGATAATCGTATTTACGAGGTACAAATGAACAAACCACAAAATTGTGCGCTTCGAAAGTTTGATGTACCGGAGGTGGTTGATGCAAACGACCCGTAATGGGTTCGAAATTATGGATAGAAAATCCCCATGGATAATGGAAGCCATCCCAGCCTACAAAATCAAATGGGTGTGTGCCATAAGTGTAAGGATAAATTAATCCTTGTTTTTTAATCAGGATTTTAAAATCTCCTTTTAGATCATGTGTTTCTAGATTTTCTGGCGTTTTGACATCGCGTTCGCAGTACGGAGAATGCTCTAAAAGCTGGCCATTTTCGTTTCTATAACGTTTAGGCGCTTTAATCGGACTAAAACTCTCTACAATGAATAATCTGTTTTTTTCGTCGTTAAAATGAATTTGATAAATCACTCCTCTAGGTACAATCAGGTAATCGCCATACTCAAAGTTGATGTTTCCATAACCCGTTTTTAAAACTCCAGAACCTTCATGGATAAAAATCATTTCATCGGCCATGGTATTTTTATAAAAATAATCCGTCATAGATTTCCTAGGCGCAGCCAATGAAATATGCAAATCACTATTCACTAAAACAGGCTTTCTACTTTTTAGATAATCATCCTCAGGCTTAATTTTGAAACCAATTAAGCTAGTATGTCTTAAATGCTTCTCTCTGGCAATTTTAGGTTCAACAGAATAAGGTTCACCTAATTCCTTAACTATCGTTGGAGCGTGACAATGATATACTAGAGAATAATTACTAGAAAAACCTTCTGTAGAAACCAGTTCTTCAGCATAAAGTGTCTCATCAGGTTTTCGAAATTGCGTATGTCTTTTAGGAGGTATAACTCCTAGCTTATAATAAAACGGCATGGTAAATCGGTTTTAAAGATTAACGATTTAATTAGAAAAAGGGTATAATCAATTGATAACGAATATTATCGGGAAGAAGTTAAGCAGAATACTGGGCAAATACAATTTTTGCCACCATTGCAGAGCGGAATTTAGCAAGTACTCCCGAAGAAATCAATCTAAGATGCTGTAAGTTTTGCAATGGTTTAATTTTTGGTTCGATGCTAAGATACAAATTTGAGATCGGGAATCATAAAGCTAAATAAACATTGTCTTTTGTAAATCAATTGTTATTTTTGAAAACCACAGGGTAAACCAATTCAAACTAATACCAGTATTTCTTAAAACCTTAATAAAAATCATATGAAGCTAGTATCCTACAAAACTGAAAATACAGAACACTTAGGTATTTTTTTTAACGGTCATATTTACAATCTAAATTCATTAAATCATGTGATACCAGATAACATGAATGAATTTTTATGGGGCGGAGATGCATTAATGGAAGCTGCACATCGTGTGCATGATGATTTAAAATCTGGTGCGGTTAAAGGGAAAGAAGAAATATTCTTTGAATTATTAGCTCCAGTTCCTAATCCTACATCATGTAGAGACGGTTATGCTTTTAGACAACATGTGGCCGCAGCCAGAAGAAATAGGAGGGTTGATATGATTCCTGAATTTGATGAGTATCCTATCTTTTATTTTACCAACCATAACGCTATTCAAGGCCCTGGTGAAATTAAATGTATGCCAGATCATTTTGAAAAATTAGATTTCGAGCTAGAAGTGGCTGTTGTATTAAATAAAAAAGGTAGAAATATTAAAGCTGCTGAAGCAGACAGCTTTATTGCGGGCTATTTGATTATGAATGATATGAGTGCCCGTACTTTGCAAATGGAAGAAATGAAACTGAATCTTGGTCCGGCTAAGGGTAAGGATTTTTCAACTGTAATTGGTCCGTGGTTGGTAACGCCTGATGAGCTAGCGGCTTATAAAGTACCTGCAAAAGAAGGACATGTTGGGAATAGCTATAATTTAGATATGAAATGTTGGGTAAATGGAAAGCTATTATCTAACGGAAATATGAGTAGCATGGACTGGACCTTTGCCGAAATTATTGAAAGATGTGCTTATGGATGTGATGTTTTACCTGGTGATGTAATAGGATCAGGTACCGTGGGTACGGGTTGTTTGTTAGAGTTAAATGGTACGGGTTTGTTTAATGATCCAAATTATCAAACACAATGGTTGAAAGACGGAGATATTGTAGAAATGGAAATTACGGGATTAGGTAAATTAAGTAATATCATAGTAAAGGATGCATCTGATTTCTCTATTCTAGCTTTAAAAAAATAGTATGATAAGCTTAAATGTAAAGGATTTAAGTATTGTAGAAATTCAACAATGGTTAGGCTATGCTGTTGCACCAAGGCCTATTTGTTTTGCTTCAACGATAGATAAATCTGGAAATATTAATTTATCACCTTTTAGTTTTTTCAATGTTTTTAGCTCAAATCCACCTGTTTGTGTTTTTTCTCCATCTAGAAGAGTGCGTGATAGTACCACAAAGCATACCTTAGATAATGTGTTGGAAGTGCCAGAAGTAGTGATTAATATAGTTAACTACAATATGGTGCAACAAACATCATTGGCAAGTACCGAATATGAAAAGGGAATAAACGAATTTGAAAAAGCTGGTTTTACAGCCATAGAATCTATTTTGGTGACTCCGCCAAGAGTAAAAGAATCTCCTATTCAATTAGAATGCATAGTTACACAAGTCATCCCGCTAGGAACAGGAAATGGCGCCGGAAATTTAGTGTTAGCAGAAGTGAAAATGATTCATTTTAATGAATCAATTTTGGATGTAAATGGTAAAGTTGACCAATTAAAGATTGACCATGTAGCAAGATTAGGAGGGAACTGGTATTCTAGAGTTACAGCAGAAAGTTTGTTTGAGGTAGCTAAGCCGTTAACAACTTTGGGAATAGGTGTTAACGCTTTACCAGAAGATATCAGGAACTCTAACATTCTCACAGGTAATCACTTAGGGCAATTAGGTAATGTTGAAAAATTACCTAATGAAGATGAGGTTAAACTCTTTGAGTTAGAGCCCGAAATTAAAGATTTATTGGATGCCACTATCGGAGATGCAAAAACTCGGTCAATACAGTTGCATTTAAAAGCAGCAGAATTTTTAGTTGAAGGAAAAGTAGAAGAAGCTTGGAAAACTTTGTTAATTGATTTTTTTTAATTCATTAACGATTTTAGCAAACGCCTATTTATTGTAAAGCTACAAAATTCCATTCTGCTTGCGCTGGATTACCTTTTTGCTCTTTAATTCACCTTATACTTGTAAACGAGATGTCCAATATTTCCGTTTTTATCTACGCCTTCAATAGTTACTCTGTAGGTTCCGGTATTATCGCTGTTAAAAAATTCTAAAGCAGTATTACCAGTTTTATCGGTGATTACTTCTGGATTCCAATAAACAGTTGATCTGATATCTTCACGTTGTAAAGTATTTCTTGGACCGCTATATTTAGGGGTATAAAATTTCCTTTCAACAGCATACCCTTTTGGTTTAAAAGTTAGTACGTTGGTTTGAGGAAATAAATCTTTTAACTGGGCTTTAGACATCGCAGTTCCTTTTGGCTGAACTCGCATATTAACTACTAAAACTCCGCTTGTTCCATCTCTTCTATTTATTCCACTCACACCATCATTATTAAATAATTCTAGAGATTCAATATCTTGTGTGATTAAAGTACTCAAATACGGAGGATCAACTTGATTTTCGCCGACATAAATTGCGATAGGAACTTTTAATCCCTGATTATAAGTTCTGGTTAAATAAATTTGTTGTTCGAAGAGTGTTAAACCAAATGAGCTTAAACAATCTGTTAACACCCTGCATCCTGATAATTGTTGGTTGGAAATTTCTTTATCAGCAATCATATTTAAACCAGTTAATGTACTATAATCTTGATGGCTTATCTTTTTTGGAGCCGATGATTTAACTACTACTTCTTGCAAATAAAAAGCACTGTTATGTTCTATTTTACTGCTTTTCAAATAAGTATTTAAAGTGCTGTCTAAGTTTAAAATCTCATCAGATACATTAATATTTGGATAAACTGCAGGAAAAAGCTCACCATCAATTTGAATTCTTAAATCTTTGGAATTAAGATTATTTCTTGCATTAATTACAACATTTGAAGAATCTTGGAAAATTAAATTTTCGAATTGAAAATGACCATTTCGGTCAGTTACCGCAGTTGCATTGAAGCGTTTATCGGGAATTTGAAGCAAAACGCTACCTTTTTCAAGAGCCATACCATTACTTCTTCTAATAGTCCCACTTATCGTAATTCCTTGTTCGGGGAAAACCTTTGCAGCAGGGATTGTTCCAGCAATGATATCTTTGTATTCATATCTGTGATAACCTTGAGTCATCATTAATACATCCAAATCTGATTTTTTTTGATCATTAACTTGATAAAAATAATAATTGGGTTGTTCGATATATCCACCTAAATCAGACGTTAAAAGTGTGCTACTATAAATATTTAGCTGATTATTTTCATCTATTGGGACTCTATTATCATCCACAACAGCTATTGAATAGTTCCCTTCAGTCATATTTAAACCGCCAGACGTATTGATATCTAGTTTAACTTTTTGTCGAGCTTTGTAAGCCGCTAAATCTGTTTTAATATTAATTTTCATGTCATCTGATCTTTGAACGAAAATTAAGCGATCACAAATAGGTAAACCAGTTTCGGCAAGTAAAGTAATTTGTATAATACCTGTGGGGAATTTGTCTTCAGAAATTTTTGCAGTATATATTAAACTATTTAAGGTTCCTTTTGCTGCATAATATACTGTACCTCCATTTTGAATTACGAGATAAAAATTTTGCTCTGGATTTTTTTCTAGGTAATATTTGTTGGTTAAAATTCTTAGAAAAATATCTGTTCCATTATGAATAGCTGTTAAAGTAATGCCAGAATTATTAATTTTTGGTAACGGGAATATTTTTGATTTTCCATTTTCAAATATAGCTTTCGCACTATACTGTTTTCCAGCCTCAGGAGTAAAAGATAATTTTCCCATACCCAAGTGTTGATCCTTAAA
>JBKJLB010000389.1:0-3833 GCA_046597075.1 Pelobium sp. | reverse complement strand
GATTAACTATAAAAAGAATGGCGAAGAATTTTGGGTCAATTTTGCTTTAAATCCTGTTGCTGATGTAAATGGTTGGTTTACTCATTGCGTAGCTATAGAAAAAGAGGTGACCCAGTTTAAAAATGAAGAGTTCCGTAAAGATTTGTTAGCTGAAACTAGCCAACTTTTTAATGAACCAATGGCACTAAACTTTCTGTTGGAAAAATTACTACAAAAAGTTGTTGCTTTCGACCATTTCATGGTTGCAGAGATTTGGCTAACCGGTGCTGACCCCAACAAAATCAGCCTAATGGCTAAAACTACACGAAACCAGCGAAAGTCCATCTTTTATGAAGAAACCAGCGAATTCCTGAGTTTTGAAAAAGGGGAAAGCCTACCTGGCGCCGTTTGGGAAAATGGAAAAATTTTAATGTGGAATCATTTAGACGATCGCTCAGATTTTCTTCGTAGCCATGCCGCCCGGGCTGCGGGTATGAAGATGGCTTATGGCATACCACTTATCTCTGAAAAAGTAACCATAGGGGTGATGGTAATTGGTTTGGCTAAAGAGAGGCCTGAAGAAACAAGATCCTTAATGCCACTTTTTGAAATATTAAGCACTCATTTTGGTGCAGAGATTAGGCGCAAGCAATTAGAAGAGGAACTTTATCAAGTATTCACCCTTGCTCCTGATATTATTTGTGTTATTGGCATAGATGGAAAAGTAAAAAAGATAAATCCTGCTATTAGTGTTTTATTAGGATATTCAGAATCTGAATTGCTAACGCAACCGATTATCAAATTTCTACATCCAGAAGACGTATCATCCTTCAATATTCAAATTGAAAAATTCACTTCTAGTGTAAAAACGTTGTCTTTTGAGAATAGATTTATTTCCAAAACCAAAAAAACAGTTTGGATGGCTTGGACAGCACATGTTAATTCAAGAGAAGGTTTATTATTTTGTGTTGCTAAAGATATTACAGAGAGAATAAATTATATCCGTAAAATTGAAGTGCAAAATGAAAACTTAAAAGAAATTTCTTGGATGCAATCTCATGTTATTAGAGCGCCAATAGCTAGTATTTTAGGATTACTCCCTTTATTGAGATTAACTGAAGAAAATAATAATGAGCGTGATCAAATAATGCGTTACCTAGAAAATGCAGCTGTTGAGCTGGATAAGGTCATCCGTGAAATTAGTTATAAAACAGAAGAAACGATTTCGAAGAATAATAAATAGTATATAATCCCTTCGTCTTTTGATTTAACTTTTGCCTGTGTGGTAGGCAAGTGTAATTTAACTACTCTGATAAAAAAATGGTAAATGTTGCTCCTTCGCCTTGTTTAGATTCTACTTTTAATTCCCCACCATGTGCTTTTACAATATCATAGCTTAAACTCAAACCTAAACCTGTTCCCTTTCCAGTAGGTTTGGTAGCGAAATAAGGATGGGAATTTTACTGTTGATCAATCGCTAAAATTGTTTTCAGCAATACGTTTGCACCATTTGCCATATCTATTCCTTTCGTAAACTCTTTTGGTGAGTGACTGATACCGCCAACACTTGGAACAAAGATCATCCCAACAGGAGTAATCATCGCCATCTCCTGCGAATCATGCCCGGCACCACTTTGCATGTACTGGTAAGTTAGCCCAAGTGATTTTGCAGCAACCACAATTTTATCCTGAATAGATTTATTTGTTAATGCTGGTTTAGAGGCATTATTTTGATAGTTAAACGTAAAATGAGTACCTGACGCTGCTTCAATGGCTTTCGAGCGTTGCTCTATGGCTTTAAACAATTGCCAAATTTTTTCGTAGTTCAAATCTCTAATTTCTAAACCTAAATTTACTTTACCTGGTATTACATTAAATGCTCCGGGCAAGGCTGCAATTTTCCCAACTGTCCCCACTTGTCTACCTTCTATTTTTGTGGTTTCTTCATTAACTGCAATAATAAATTTAGCTGCGGCAAGCAATGCGTCGCTACGCATATTCATAGGTGTGGTACCTGCATGGTTGGCAAAACCCTCTACTGTTACTTCCCAATGCTCAATGCCCACAATACCTTCTACCACGCCTATCTGTAATTTCTGTTTTTCTAATAAACCACCTTGCTCAATATGTAATTCTACAAATGCAGCGAGGTCTCCTTTATTACGGGCAGCGGCTTTTATTAGATCAGGGTTTCCGCCAATGGCTTTTAAACCTTCACCAATGGTTAATCCGCTTTGGGTTTTTAGTTTCAATGCATCGAGACTAAAATTCCCAGCCATGGCGGCCGATCCGTCTGTTCCACCTTCCTCGTTAGAGAAAATAATTAGCTCTAAGGGATGCTTGGTAATGATTTTATTTTCGTTAAGGATTTCTATCAATTCCAATGCACCAATAGAGCCTACGCAACCATCATAATTACCACCATCTGGCACCATATCTATGTGCGAGCCAAAAGCAATGGGTTTTAATAAATTGTCTTTACCTTTTCGTTTTCCGATGATATTCCCTGCATTATCCACACTTACATCAAGACCAGCATTACGCATTAATCCCATAAAATAGGTACGCCCTTCTATGTCACCTTTTGTGTAAGCTACACGATAGCCTTTTCCATTGGCATCTTTTCCAAACTGAGCCAATTCAGCAATTCGTTTTTCTATACGCTGCTGGTTAACGTTTATCTGCGCAAATGAAATATTAAATATCATTATCGCTACGCTTGTTAAATAAATGTTACGTACCATTAATAGTTCTTTATAATTGTGATCGGGTTATCTGATTACTTTATTGGGTGCGGTTGGTGATGGCGCCTTTTTTGGAGGATTATTTTTTAGTTCTTCCAATATAATTGAAATTGCTTTTTCTAACTGCGGGTCTCTACCTTTAATTACTTCTGATGGCCATTGTTCTACTTCAATATCTGGTGGTGTACCAACGTTTTCTATCCCAAAACCTTTATCATCAAAAAAACCAACATTTGGAGCGGTTACAACACCTCCATCTATAAACTCAGGGAAACCGAGTACACCTACTAAACCACCCCAAGTAGTTTTACCTACTATTGTTCCCAGTTTTGCTTGGCGAAAAAGAAATGGAAGATAATCTCCGCCTGATCCGGCAGTTTCATCAATCAACATCACTTTTGGACCTTGAATAGACGCATTTGGCGCTTTTTGATCATCGCCGTAACGAGAACGCCAGTAGGATTGTAAGGGACGTTTTAGTAAATCGATATAATAATCTGCTAATTGTCCGCCACCGTTAAATCTTTCATCAACTATAATCCCTGCTTTATTTGCTTGCGGAAAGAAATATCTTTTAAAATATTCATGACCCTCGCCACCTGTATTGGGCACATATACATAAGCAATTTTTCCGTTAGAGGCTTCATTTACTCGTCGCATGTTTCCTTCTACCCAATCTCTATTTCTTAAACTAACCTCGCTCGAAATAGGTGTTACTTTTATTGTCCGTTTGTTTGTTCCATTTGCAGCGGCTGATAATGTTAGCGTGGTAATTTTTTCTGCTGTATTTTCAAAATAGCTATAAAAGTTTTTATCGGCTGTTACCTCAACACCATTTACCTCAATAATATAATCTCCAACCTGTGCATTCACACCCGGCTCTGTTAGCGGTGAACGTAAATCGGGAGACCAGTTTAAGCCACCATAAATCTTTTTAATACGAAAACGGTTATTGCTTACCTCATAATCGGCACCCAATAAACCACCAGGAACAATGTCAAGTTTTACACGCCTATCTCCAGGATTATCAAACCTATGATGCCCTACCGATAATTCACTAAACATCCACTGCATTACACGGTATAAATCATTTGTACTGGCAACATCGGG
>JBKJLB010000349.1:0-7020 GCA_046597075.1 Pelobium sp. | reverse complement strand
TACACCAACAGAGTTTTGGATTAAAGCAAAATTTGCCAAATAATATTTACCTAAAATAAAATTATAAATCAAAAATGAAAAGATTAATTCTTATACTGGCAGCTATAATTGGCCTTCAAACAGCTTACGCCCAAACAAATATTGAAGTTAGTGGAATAGTAAAAGATTCTACAGATAATACGGTGATAGGAGCGGCTGTTAAAATTGCCTTTAATAAAGACACCTTATCTGCGATTACAAACATTGATGGAATATTTGTTTTCAATAACATAAAATCTTCTGAATTTTCTATATCTGTTTCTGCGCTAGGCTATGCATCAACTAAAAAAAGATACCTTTTCGATCCAAATTCTAAACTTTTAGTGTTAGATCCTATTATTCTTAAAAATGATAATAAGATGCTGAATGAGGTAGTGGTTAATGGAACACCTGATGTAACAATAAAAGAAGACACGCTAGAGTATAGAGAGAATGCCTTCGCGTTAAGACAAAATGCAACTACCGAGGATTTATTAAAAAAGCTTCCTGGAATTGAAATTGATAAAGACGGTAACGTGACTGCTCAAGGAAAAGCTATTACAAAAATAAGGGTAAACGGAAAAGATTTTTTTGGTGGAGATGTAAAAACGGCAACCCAACAACTACCTGCAGATTTAATTGATAAAATTCAGGTAGTTGATGACTACGGAGACCAAGCAAATATCACTGGAATAAAAGATGGCGACCCGAGTAAGGTTTTAAATCTAGTGATTAGAAAAGATAAAAATAAAGGATATATTGTGAGGGGAACCATTGGTGGTGGAAACACAGACCGCTATCAGAGCTCAGTTTTTGCAGCAAGTTTCAATAATTCTCAACAAATTTCTGTTTTAGGTAATCTGAATAATACCAATGCAAATATTTTCAATTTAGTGCAAACTGGCGGAGGTGGCTTTGGTGGAGGAGGAAGAAGAGGCGGTGGCTTTGGAGGCGATAATAATAGCGGTTTAACTGATGTAAAATCAATTGGTTTTAACTACCGAGATGAGTGGTCTAAAAAAGTAACTGCATACGGAAGCTACAGTTTCACTTACAATAATAATGATGTATTTAACTCTAGTTTAGAAAGTACTTCGACCCCAAGAGGCATAGTTGGAAATAATAATTTTGGAGACGCAAATACCATTGGAAACAACCATCGTTTTAATTTCAATGTTGAATATAAAATTGATAGTTTAAATTATTTAAAATTAACACCAAACATTTCTTTTGGCAAATCTGATTATAGTGCTGGTGCTGATTTCAACATAACTACCAATGGTGCATTAAGTTCTGATGGTCTTCAAAACACAATCAATTCATCCGAAACGCCTAATTACGGATTAGAGTTTTTATATAATCACCGTTTTGGTGCCAAAGCTAGGAACTTATCCATCAACGGGAATTTATCATCTCAAAATAACCAACAAAATCAAGACGTAACTAATAATTCTACTGCTTATACCAGTAGTGGGCAAACAGATATTTATCAGCGACAAATTATTAATAACGACAATAACAATGACAATGTAAGTTTAAGAGCATCTTACACTGAACCGCTTGGTAAAACCAATTTTTTGGAGTTTAATTATGCATATGGCTTAGCGAATATTAATAATGATCGTTTGGTGTTCAATAGTACATCACCTACTGGCTCGTCAATAAAAAATTTAGATCAAAGTAATTTTTACGATTATAAATTTACAACCAATAGATTTGGTGCCAATTATCGTGTTAACGAAAAGAAATACAATTATACTATAGGTATAGCTGTGCAACCGAGTTTACTACAAGGTACATCTGCAAATAATCCTACAGTAAAAAGATCAATTGTAAATGTTTTCCCTACTGGTAGATATACCTATAAATTTGCTAGAACAAGAGAACTTAATATTTCTTTTGATGGTAGAAGTAATCAGCCAAGCTACATACAATTACAACCCGTAGCAGATAAATCCAATTTACAACTTCCTATAATTGGTAATCCAGCTTTAGATGCCGAGTTTAGCAGCAGGTTAAATTTAAGATACAATAATTATGATTTGGCCAGTGGAAACGTTTTCTTTTCCAACATATCATTCAACTCAACAAATAATAAAATAGTTAATAATGTTATTAGTAATACAACCGGCGAACCCGGAGTAATAAGAACAACCACATTTGCTAATGCCAACGGTTACTATACTGTAAATGGATTTTACGCTTTCTCTAAACCGTTTAAAGAAAAAGCATATGTAGTAAGCTTAAGGGGTTTTGCTAATTATAATAACAACATCTCTCTGTTAGACGGCGAAAAAAATATCGGAAAAAACACCGTTTTAAACCAGCGATTAAATCTTCAAATTAATCCTAAAAAATGGCTAGAAATCACCCCTTCTTTGGGTTACAGCTGGAACAATACAGAATTTTCTTTAAATGGAAATAACTCAACTATTAAAACTCTTACAGTTGCTTATGACCATAAAATCTATTTTACAAAAAGCTTATTATTTGGTGCATCATTAGATAAAAATTTTAATTCGGGCTTCGCAAATAGTAATGCAAACCCTTTAATTATTAACTCTTATTTAGAGAAACAATTTTTTAAAGGAAACACTGGAGCAATTCGCTTCCAAGCATTTGATTTATTGAATCAAAATACCAACATCAGCTACACAGTTACAGATAATTACACTTTGGATCAACAATCAAACAGATTAGCAAGATATTTTATGCTAACCTTTACTATGAAATTCCAAAAATTTGCAGGTAATAATACTACCGTACCAGATTTTGGTGGTGGCGAAAGAAGATACAGAAGAGATTAATTTATCATTAATTAAAACCAAAAACCCTTCATTTGAAATAAATGAGGGGTTTTTAAATTATTAAGTTTTAATTAGATTACTATAAAAGGGTTTCATTATAATTTCATAGCTTTAATTTTTATAACCCTTTTTATATGAACAGATTAATGATGGTACTCTTTGCTATAACTATCCTTTTTGGATGTAAGCAAAAAGAAAAAAGTGGCAATGCTAACCCCGAGTTGGCCAAAATGTTCGATCAATATTTTGAAGATCGACTAAAACTATACCCCTTAGAAGCAACCGGACAAGGAGATAATCGATACAATGACTTATTACCTAATGATATCTCCGCTCCTTTCAGAACTTCGGCCAAAGCATTTTATCAAAATTATTTAGATAAAATTAGTGCTTACAACCGTGAAAGTTTAGATGATAACGACCGCATCTCCTACGATATTTTTAAGCGAGAAATGGCAATGAATCTAGAAGGATTATCCATAAAAGCTACCTGGGAAATTCCCTTTAACCAGTTTTGGGGGTTACCAATTACCATGGGGCAACTGGGCTCTGGAGCAGGAAATCAACCTTTTAAAACAGTTAAAGATTATAAGAATTGGTTAAAAAGAATTTCAGCATTTAGTATTTGGGCTGATACTGCAATTTCAAATTTTAAATTGGGAATAGCTGATGGGGCAGTTTTACCAAAATCATTAGTGCTAAAAATGATTCCGCAGATGGAAAGTATGGTAGTTGCTGATGCAAGTAAAAGCTTATTTTATGATCCTATTAAAAATTTGCCAAAAGATTTTTCTGATACAGATAAAAAGCAATTAACTGATGCTTATATAGCGGCCATAAATACTGAGATTATTCCTACTTACAAGAAATTAGGTGATTTCTTAAAAACTGAATATTTACCAAAAGCAAGGACAACTACCGGAATTTCTGGAATCCCAGATGGGGATAAATACTATAAATATTTAGTGAGATTTTGGACCACTACCGATAGAACTCCAGAACAGATTTATCAAACTGGTTTAGACGAAGTAGCAAGAATTAAAACAGAAATGGAAAAAACCAAAGTTGCTGTTGGTTATAAAGGAGATTTAACAGCATTTTTTGAGTTTATGAAAAACGATCCTCAATTTATGCCTTTTAAAACTCCGAAAGAGGTTTTAGATTCTTTTGAACGCATTCACCAAATCATGATTCCGAATTTAAAAACCATGTTTGGAAAAACACCTAAAACCAAATTCGAAATCCGCCAAACGGAAGCTTTTAGAGCCGCAAGCAGTAGTGCTGAATATAATCAAGGTTCGGCAGATGGCTCTCGTCCTGGAGTATTCTATGTTCCAATTTTAGATGCTACCAAATTCAATATCACCTCTGGAATGGAATCACTTTTTTTACATGAGGCAATTCCAGGACATCATTATCAAATTTCTTTACAACAAGAAAACACGAATTTGCCAAAATTCCGCAGGTTTGCCTGGTACGGTGCTTATGGCGAAGGTTGGGCTTTATATAGCGAATCTTTAGGTAAAGATATGGGATTATATACCAATCCATATCAATATATGGGTGCTTTGGGCGATGAAATGCACCGAGCAATCCGCTTGGTAGTAGATGTAGGTATGCACACCAAAAATATGACGCGTGAAGAAGCAATTAAATTTATGACGGACAATGAAGCCATTAGTGAAGAAGGTGCTATCGCAGAAATTGAACGGTATATGGCAATTCCTGCTCAAGCTTTGTCTTACAAAACAGGTGCAATAAAGATTAGAGAATTAAGGACTAAGTATGAAAAAGAATTAGGGGCACAATTTAAGATAGCTGATTTCCACGATGAAGTTTTAAAAGATGGTGTAATGCCATTAGATGTTTTCGAACGTAAAATGGATGCTTGGGCAGCAAAGCAGAAATAGGTTTTGATTAAAATACGAATTAGAAAGCCATCGCTTTGAATTAAAGCGATGGCTTTTTGCGTTAAGGATTGAAGTGATACCCTTATTTTATATGTTTATTGGCTTTGCCCGGGTTAATAAAAATATTTAACGGAAAACCCGCCAGAACGCCACAAAAATTATCCTGCTTTTTGTCTATCCGCATAGCCAAATACTTTTTGCAATAATGAAGTACTTCTGGCTGAGATATTTTGACGAATTTTCAGCTCTTCTAATGCAATTTCGTAGAATAACCCTTCCATTGCTTTTTGGGTTACGTAGCTTGCTAAATCTGTATTAATAGGTTTTACCAAAGGAATTCTGTTGTAAGTATTGGTTAAATCGCCCCAATAACGGGTAGCACCAACTTGACTTAAACTAGAATTAATGATGGGTCTAAACTTATCAGCAAGTGCAATGCTGGTAGTTCTTTTAAAATATAATGTAGCAGCATCAGGCTGCCCTAAAAGAATATTAGTCACATCCTGAAAGCTCATTTGCTTAATGGCGTTTACAAAAATAGGCTTGGCTTCTTGAGCTGCATTTTCAGCGGCTCTATTAAGGCTAACAATTACATTATCGACTAATGAATTTAATCCTAATGATCTCAAAGTGCTTTCGACTTTCCTTGCCTCTTCGGGCATCAAAATTTTAACAGCTAAGTTTCCTAAAAAACCGTCCTTTGTAGATAAACGATCTGCACTATAATTAGTGCCAAACTCTAAAGCTTGTTTTAAACCCAGATTCATTTCGGCACCGGATGGAGCTCCTAGACCTACTTGGTTCAACACACCTGCATATTGATTTAGGGTGTCGCAACTGGATAAAACCAGTGTGGACGACAGAATGGTTATGATGGCTAATCTTTTCATAATATTATTTTTAATGGTTAAGCAATAATATTGCCATTCGCAAAAAAGCAATGGTTTTGGTCTCGCTTTCTTGAATTTTAATATTCAAACCTATTTTTTTACTGATGAAAACACCTTTTGCATCAATTCTGTAGTTCTAAAAGCCGAATTCTCTCTAATTCTTAATTCTTCCTGAGCTATTTCTTTAAACAAACCATCAATGGCTTTCTCAGTAACATAAGCTTTTAAATCAGGGTTGATTTTGCTAACAAAAGGAACTTTATTGTAGCGATCAACTACATTCCCGTAATATTTAGTTGCATCAACCTTTTCAATACTTTTTTCAACTATCGGGTCAAATACTTTTGTTAATGAATCAGTTGTGTTTGTCTTAAAATAATTTGTTGCTGCATCATTGCTACCCATTAAAATATTCTTTGCATCAATAACGGTCATATTTTTCACTGCAGAAATAAAGATAGGTTTTGCTTGCTTTGCAGCATCTTCAGCAGCCCTATTAAAACTTAAAATAGCATCATCGCACATCTCACCTAGACCTAGCTTTCTTAAAGTTGCCTCAGCTTTTAAAGCCTCTGGAGGAAAAAGAATTTTCACCGCATTATTCCCAAAAAAACCATTTTCTTTTGATAGTAAATCAGCACTTTTAGAAGTTCCTTGTTCTAAAGCCTGCTTAAGGGCGGTTGCAATATCAGCCGGATTTAGTGAGCCTGAATTACCTGTTGCTGCCGCTTTTGCTTTATCTAACAATTTCCCAAATTGCGCAAAAGTGCTGGTCGAAATCGTTAAAAATATTATTAATGCTATAAATTTTAAGTTTTTCATTTGTATGATTTGTTAATTATCTTGTTGGCTTGAAGTTAAATCTTTTTTAATTAAAAGCCTCGAATTTTCTGCAATTTGAATGAATTCGGCTCTATATCCGTTTTCATCTTTTCCTTTTCCGGCTTTAGCCATTGCAATTAATTCTTCGAAATTTGCCGCTTGTTTAAATTCAGAATCTCTTAATAATAAACCAAATTCGGCAACAGCCATCTTGAATTTAAAATCTGTTGAGGCTTGAGTTAAACTTTGACCTTTATCAATTAACGAAACGCTCATTTCTTGACTCTTATTTTCATCAGGATTTTTATATCTCAATTTTACAGTCAATAATTCTGCAGAGTCCTTTATTCCCTTTACGTCTTGATACTTTAAAGGATCTGTCGTTTTAGAAAATTCGTCTTTTACCCCAACAGGAATGATTTCGTATAAAGCAGTTACCGTATGTCCCGATCCCATTTCTCCAGCATCCTTTTTGTCATCTTTAAAATCTTCGTTGTTCAATAAACGATTTTCATAACCAATCAAACGATATGAAGCCACTTTAGCAGGATTGAATTCAATTTGCAGTTTGAC
>JBKJLB010000203.1:0-4976 GCA_046597075.1 Pelobium sp. | reverse complement strand
ATTACCTTCTTTCCGTGATTTTGAAAATCCAAAAAGTAATCAGGCATCAGTGATATACACAAAAGATAAAGTAGAGTTAGGGAACTACTTTATTCAAAACAGATCAAGCATCAGATTTCAGGATATCTCTCCAAATGTGATAAACGCCCTCATCGCAACAGAGGATGTGCGATTTAAAGCGCATTCTGGGATAGACTTTAGACGTACTTTTAGTATAGTATTATATAATTTGATTGGTAAAAAACAGGGAGCCAGTACCATAACTCAGCAATTAGCGCTTAATCTTTTTTCAGATGAAGCGAGGGCAAAATCTGTTTTGTCAAGGATTCCACAAAAATTGAGAGAATTAGTTGTTGCGGTAAAACTAGAAAGAAATTATACCAAAGAAGAAATCATAACCATGTATTTGAACACGGTAGATTTCGGAAATAACTCTTTTGGGATTAAAGCAGCCGCTCGAACCTACTTTAATACCACGCCAAATAAATTAACGCCTGCTCAAGCAGCTACATTAATCGGGATTTTAAAAGGAGTTACTTTATATTCTCCTACTCGAAATCCAGATAGATCTTTGGGACGTAGAAACTTAATCTTGAGTAAGATGAATGAAGCAGATTATTTATCTGATGATGAATATGCAAAAGAAAAATCAGATAGTTTGAATCTTCATTTTAAACCTACTAACCACAACGAAGGATTAGCGACTTATTTCAGAGCAATTTTAAAACAAGATATTCAAAAAACCCTGAATGATTTATCCATTACCAAAGCTGATGGAAGTTCTTATGATTTAGATAGAGACGGTTTGAGAATTTATACAACCATTGACTCCAAAATGCAGCGTTATGCTGAAGAAGCACAACGTACTTATATGAGGGAATTGCAAAATCAATTCAACCAGCATTGGAAAGGGATGAATCCTTTTAAAGGAAATGAAAGTCTACTAATTCAAGGAATGCACCGCTCTGATAGGTACATCGCTTTAAAAGAAGAGGGTAAAACTGAATCAGAGATTAAAAAAGAATTTGACACCCCAATTAAAATGGAAATTTTTAGCTGGAGAGGGAACATAGACACCACTATGACACCAATGGATTCTGTCAAATATTATAAGATGTTTTTAAGAAACTCAATGATGGCGATGGACCCATCTAACGGAGAGGTTAGGGCGTGGGTAGGCGGGATTGATTTCGAACATTTTAAATACGATCAAGTAAAAATGGGAACTAGACAAGTGGGTTCAACTGCAAAACCATTTACTTATACCGTTGGTATCGAACAAGGTCTTTCTCCTTGTTATAAAGTAAATAATGTGCCCTATACAGTCAAAGGTTACGGAGAAGATTGGACGCCAAGAGGATACGAGTCTATTCCAGGATTTCTTACATTACGTACAGCATTGGCAAAATCACAAAACTATATAACTGCATGGGTAATGCAACAAGTTGGTCCTACTCAAGTGGCTACATTAATTAAAAGAATGGGAATTACCACTCCAGTTCCACCATATCCATCTATTGCACTAGGTTCTTTTGAGGCATCAGTTTATGATATGACAGGTGCTTATTCCGCATTTGTAAATCACGGGGTTTGGAACGAACCGATATACTTGACTAGAGTTGAGGATAAAAATGGAAACTTATTGTTCGAGCGTAAAGCAAAAGTAGTTCAGGCATTAAATGAAGAAACAGCTTACGTGATGACTTATATGTTAAAAGGTGTTGTTCAACAAGGAACAGGTGTAAGGCTAAGGTATAAATATGGGTTGAGCAATCCTATTGGAGGCAAAACAGGGACTACAAACGACAATTCAGATGGATGGTTTATGGGCATTACCCCACAGTTGGTTGCAGGAGTTTGGACAGGTTGCGAGGACAGAGCAATTCATTTCAGATCCACAAATTTGGGTGAAGGAGCCAACACTGCATTGCCAATTTTTGCATTGTTTATTAAGAAAGTTTATGCAGATCCTTCATTAGGAATAAAAAAAGGAGATTTTGCGCCACCAAAAGGAGGGTCAACCATTACTTTAGATTGTGACCAATATCGAAATCAGGAAACGTCTGACCCAGCAACTAAATTAGACGAACGTTTAGGGTTTTAAAATATTAATCAGTGCGTTTCCTGCCTGCCGCAGGCAAGGTAACACGCTATCCACTATATCTTTTTTTTAACGCTGCTATCGTTAACGCAAAATAACAAAAATCAGAATTTCCTCATTATCAATATGTTCGATTATAAATCAGCCATAAAAAAAATACCACATAAACCAGGCGTTTATCAATATTATGATAAAAACGAGGAGCTAATTTATATTGGTAAAGCAAAAGATTTAAAAAATCGGGTAACCTCATACTTTAATAATGATAGTCACAAGGTAAATGCTAAAACTCGTGTGCTAGTTAGTAAAATCAATAACATCACCTTTACCATAGTTGATACCGAGATTGATGCTTGGCTGTTAGAAAATAGCTTAATTAAAAAGCATCAACCCAGATATAATGTAATGCTTAAAGATGACAAAACCTACCCATGGATTGTCATCAAAAATGAAAAATTTCCACGAATTCAATGGACAAGAAGATTAGTGAAAGATGGTTCTAAATATTTAGGGCCGTATCCATCAGTGTCTATGATGCATTCTATTTTAGGGTTAATCAAAGATACCTATCAATTAAGAACCTGCAATTTACCCTTAACAAGGCCTAATATCGAAGCAGGTAAGTTTAGGGTTTGTTTAGAATATCAAATAGGAAACTGCAAAGGACCATGTGAAGGTTTGCAAAAAGAAGAGGATTATAACCTTTCTATTGACGAGATTAAAGATATTTTAGGTGGAAAAATTAGCACTGTCCTGAGGTTATTGAAAGATCAAATTCAGGGAGAAGCAATTCAGCTAAACTTCGAGGCAGCTCATCGCTTGCAAAGAAAATACGAGTTATTAGAGCGTTACCAAAGTAAGTCGACCATTGTAAATTCGTCTATCACTGAAGTTGATGTTTTTAGTATAGCTTCAGACGAAAAAATTGCTTTTGTTAATTATTTAAAAGTAGTACATGGCACTATTATTCAAACGCAAACCATAGAAATCAAGAAGAAGTTAGACGAGTCTGATGAAGAGCTTTTGTCAATCGCTATTTCAGAGTTTCGCTCGCGGTTTCAGAGTGAATCAAAAGAAATAATAGTTCCTTTTGAAATAGAGTTAGATGATGAGTTTGTAAAGTTTACCGTTCCAAAGCAGGGCGAGAAAAAGAAGTTGCTAGAGCTTTCGCAGAAGAATGTACTATTCTTTAGAAAGGATAAATTAGAACAATACGAAAAGTTAAACCCCGAATTTAGATCAGAACGGTTGCTTACCCAGATGCAAAAAGACTTGCGTTTAAAAGAATTACCTCGTCACATTGAGTGTTTTGATAACTCTAACTTTCAGGGTAAATATCCTGTGTCTGCAATTGTAGTATTTAGAGATGCGAAACCATCTAAAAAGGATTACCGACATTTTAATGTTAAAACAGTAGAAGGCCCCAATGATTTTGCAACAATGGAAGAAGCTGTTTACCGAAGGTATAAGCGACTTTTAGAAGAAGGTCAGGATTTACCGCAATTAATTGTGATAGATGGCGGAAAAGGGCAATTATCCTCTTCAGTAAAAAGTTTAAAGAAACTAGGTATATTTGATCAATTAACAGTAATTGGAATTGCTAAAAGATTAGAGGAGCTGTATTACCCAGGAGATCAATATCCAATTTACTTAGATAAGAAATCAGAGACGTTAAAAATTATTCAGCAGTTAAGAGACGAAGCCCATAGATTTGGTATCACTTTTCATAGGAAAAAGAGAGATCAAGGCACATTAAAAACTGAATTAGAGCTAATAGAAGGAATAGGTAAAACATCAGCTCAAAATTTATTGCGCCATTTCAAATCAGTAAAAAGAATAAGGGAGGCTATAGAAGAAGATTTGCTTCAGGTAGTGAACACAAAGCAAGCTAAAGCGATTCTAAACTTTTTCCAAAAAGAAAAGCCCTGAAGTAAATTCAAGGCTTTTCTTTTTAAGACTTAGGGTGGGATTTTATTGCTCCCACATATCCTGTTCAAACTGAATTAAAGATTTTTTAACTCTATCAGCTTCTAATAACTTATCTAATCCTGATAAATCTTTCCCGTTAACGGTTTTCATATCACCAATTCTGGTTCCAGAAACGTTAGATTCTTCAATAATTAAACTAGAGAAATAACGCAGTTGGAAAACGTCATCAAAACTATATCTGATTTTTTCATTTTGATTATAAACTCTGAATTTGCACAGGTAATCTCTTACAGTTGGGTAATTAATCCAAAACAAAGGCGTCATTCCTTTACCCGCTTCTCCCAGTTTAATTGCAGAGTTCTTTAGATCTTTACTTAAATCATCATTGTTTAACTGACCTAAAATTTCAGCACCTGCATATTCTAAACCTATTGCAAAAATAAAAGACTTAAATTCAGATCTATTGGTGTCAAAATACCAATCTTCAACCACCCTTAAGCAAAGTTTTGATAAGCCACTTTCTAACTCACCGTATTGTTTTGGGGTAAAAACACCAACTTTGCTATCTATTAAAGTTTTCAAAGAATTTGGATCATCACTGACAGGCTCAAGAAGCTGATTAATACTAGCATCATAAGTTTGATAAGCAGTAATCTCATTAGAATTTATTCCATCAACTAAAATAGAAATTAGGTTTCTATCCATCACAGATGGAACTAAATAACGATTTGCTGGATCTGCAAAATAAATATCACGGGTTATTCTTTTAGCAAAAATAACATCATCGCTTTTAACTTTTGGGAGTGGAGCTGCACATTGCATTTGTGCCTTTCCTAAAGAATCTTCACGCTTCATCTTATCCTCTTCGGCCGATTGGAAGATAGAATAGATTGGTTTTACTGTTTTAGTCTTAGCTGGCTTTGGTGGATTAGTTTGTGAGAAAACT
>JBKJLB010000252.1:0-4715 GCA_046597075.1 Pelobium sp. | reverse complement strand
CTGTAATCGCCACCTTTAATGGTATCATAAAATAAACGAAAAACTGAATCACCATCATTTCGATAGTTCTTAGCTGCGTTTATACCCCCTTGGGCCGCAATAGAGTGCGCTCTTCTTGGACTATCTTGAAAACAGAAAGCTTTCACGTTATAGCCCAACTCTGCCAATGAGGCAGCAGCAGATGCGCCCGCTAAACCAGTTCCAACTACGATAACATCGTATTTTCGCTTATTGGCTGGATTTACCAGTTTCAGATTGAATTTGTGTTTGTTCCATTTTTCGGCTAATGGGCCTGCTGGAATTTTGGCATCTAATTTCATCTTAATCTATTTTATTTAACCTAACAAAAAGTAAAATCTAATTGTTTAGGAATTACGTCATTATCTTATTTAAAAAAGAAATATATAGGCATAGCTGCAAAACCAATTGGAATTAAAATCGAAAAGATCCATACCCCAATAAACTTTACAAGTGGCTTATATTTGCTGTTATTCCATCCCAAAGTTTGAAAAGCACTTTGAAAACCATGCACCAAGTGAAATGATAAAGCACCCATTGCTATAATGTAAAACAGCACTATCCACCATTGTTGAAAAGCGTTAGATACTTCCAAATACAGATTTTCTGATTTTGTGATTTCAATTCCGTTATCAATATAGCTTACGTAACCAGTAAATTCTGATTCGCTGATGGTACGACTCATGGTAGAACCCGTATTTATATCTGTTCTATATTCTATAAACGGAGTATATCCTTGATGATATTTATACCAAAAATTTGCCATGTGAACCACAATAAAAACAAATAGAATGGTACCTAAAATTCCCATGTTTCTGGAAGACCAAATGCTACCATCCTTTGGCTTAATGGCATACTCAACTGGTCTTGCTTTCTTGTTTTTTTGGCTAATTATTAAAGCCCAAATGGTATGAATTAAAATGGAACTGTATAACAAATACGAAACCACTTTAATTGGTGCAAAGTGAGTCATAAAATGTGCGTATTGATTGAACGCTAATCCCTCATCATCTTTAAACAACTGAAAATTACCAGTTAAATGTACGATCAAGAAAGAACATAAAAATAAACCGGTTAAGCACATGATCAATTTTCTCCCGAGTGTTGAAGAGAAAGTTTTTGAAAAATTACTCATTATTTGGTATTTAAAAGGTTTTTTGAAGTGCAAAAGTATTTATTATAAAACAAAATACTCACTAACTTAGTGTATTTGGTGAGTTTAATATCTATTTAGAAACATTTTAAATAAGAGCAAGACGTTTAAGCGCTGTCTATTTTTAAATAGGCACAACATTATCGCCAGCAATAACGTATATTTTGTCTGTTGTTTGAGGCTTCAACAATGCTTTACCAGTAAACCTTCCAAATGCAGGGAGAATGCCATAAGTATCTCCAAAGTAAAAACAAGGTAAAGTGATTCCTTGCCTTGCTTTGCCTTTAATTCTGATTCCTGGATGAATGTGGCCAGTTAATAAATATTCTTCATTCGCTTGCTTTGATGGCTCATGCAGTAGTTTAAACTTCCCTAAGTTCATTGTGTCTACAACCTCCATTTTTAAAGTTTTATAAAAATGAAAAGGCAAGAAATCGTGATTTCCTTTGATGAGGACCATTTTTATTTGATGATGCATCTCTCGCCATAGGCTGAACCAAGAAAAATCGTTATTGATATCGCTATGAAAAAGGTCTCCTAAAAAAATGATTTCTCTGGGATGAAGCTGATCGATCAAATCGGATAAAAGTGAAAGTTCTTGTTGTGCCAATGCTTTAGGCATGGCGATGCCTGATTTTCTAAAATGAGCCCCTTTTGCAAGATGTGTATCAGAAACCAATAAAGTTTGATAGTCAGGAAACCAAATTCCTTTTTCGGCAAGCAGCCACAATTCTTCTTCTTTAAAACTGAAATGGCAAGCACCCTTTAGCATAAGAGTAAAAATAAAAAGTCCTGATGAGATTAATCTCATCAGGACTTTATTTAATGTTTCAAAATATTATTTAATTGGGAATGTCACTCTAAAACGACTTCCGTCAGGCACAATACCTTGTAGGGCAATCATCTTATCATCGGTTTTTAATGCAGAAACGATTTGATCATTGTTATTAACCGCTTTTCCATTTATGGAAGTAATAACAGTGCCTTTTGGCATATCATACATATCAAATACTTTTCCAGGAGACACATTAGTAACCACAACTCCTGAACCTATGTTGTATTTCTTTTTCAAATTATCATTTATAGGGGCAAATGTTGCACCTAAACCATTTACTACTTCTTCAACGGCAGGAGCATTTGAATTATTAGCCAACTTGTTACCCTCATCACCTTTTAAGGTCAGGTTAAATGTTTTTATTTTTCCATCTCTTAATATTCCCAAACTCACTTTATCTCCAGGATGTAGTAAAGCAACTTTTACTTGCAATTCTGCCGAGCTACTGATATTAATTCCATCTAATTTCTTAATAATATCACCTTTCTCAAGTCCTGCTTGATCTGCAGCGCCACCTTTTACAGTAGAGTTTACATACAAACCGTCAATTTCTGTTGTGTTGAATTGTTTGTTATTATCTGCATTCAACTCCTGAAAAGTTACACCAATAAAGCCACGTTTAACCTCACCATATTTCAAAAAGTCGTCCATTACTTTTCTGGCTAAATTAACTGGAATAGCAAAACCATATCCTTCATAAACTCCAGATTGAGATGCAATGGCAGAGTTAATTCCAATTAATTCGCCTTTGGTGTTTACTAAGGCGCCACCACTATTACCACGATTAATTACCGCATCAGTTTGAATAAATGATTCAATTGACGAGTTTGTTGGTGGGTTATTTGGATCGTAATTATTTCTATCAACCTGTGGTGCTAAAATTCCAATTTGGCGAGCTTTTGCACTCACAATGCCTGCCGTAACTGTTGATTCTAATGTTAAAGGATAACCTACAGCTAAAACCCATTGGCCCACTTTTACAGCATCTGAGTTGCCTAATTTCACAATTGGTAAATCTTCTGCATTTACTTTAATTAAGGCTAAATCGGTATTCTTATCTCTTCCAATTACTTTGGCTTGTAAAACTCTTTTATCAGTTAAAATGACTTCAATTTTTTCAGCATCTTCAACTACATGATTATTTGTCATGATGTATCCATCCTGAGTAACAATCACACCAGATCCTTTTCCCATTGGGGCAGGAGCATCAGGATTTGGGGCAGAACGCTGTCTTCTTCCAAAAAAATCTTCGAACATATCACCAAAAGGATCGTTTCCACCACCTTTATTCGCTGAACGGCTATACGTTGTTCTCACGTGAACTACACCAGGTGAAACCGCAGCCGCAGCTTGAGAAAAATCTAAAGTACCCGTTGGCTCCGCAACATCTAATGGGTTATTCGCAAAATAAACTTTTTGTCGTTCTGCCAAGCTCATTCCGTTCATTGATTTATTCGCAATAAACATGTAAGCACCCAATGCAACTGCACCTCCAACAAAGGCTGTTAAAAGCGTAATTCCTATTTTTTTCATATTACCTTTCATTGTTTTTTTCCTTTTATGTTTTTATTAACATCAAAAATAATACCTAATAGACGTTTTGTGCAACGATATGTTATTAAATTTTATGTTAAAAAGTGTTAAAAATTAATTGGTTACCACTTTTTAAACCTGTTAAAAAATATTAATCACTTAAATAAGTAATTTGATGGGCAAATTGTTTTCTGTTTAATTTTTGTGGATTTTTACGTCAGAAATGAAATTATCTTTTTTTAAATATCAAGGTGCTGGGAATGATTTTATCATGATAGATAACCGCGATTTAGTCTTTAATCATCAACAACCAAAACTTTTAGAGCAAATTTGCGACCGTAGATTTGGAATTGGAGGAGATGGAATTATGTTTGTTGAGCCGGCAGAAGGTTTTGATTTTAAAATGGTTTATTACAATTCTGATGGACAACCAAGCAGTATGTGTGGGAACGGCGGGCGTTGTATTGTTGCCTTTGCAAAACAGTTGGGCATCATAAAATCTGAAACTAATTTTGTAGCCGTTGATGGTCCGCATTATGCCAAAATTGCAGACTCTGGCGATTGGGTAAGTTTACAAATGATAGATGTATCGGTTGTAAAAAGAGATGGGGATGCTTATGTCATCAATACTGGATCGCCGCATTACATTAAATTTGATTTGGCTATTGCCGATAAAAATGTTTTTGAAGAAGGACGAGCGATAAGATATAATGATACTTATAAAAAAGAAGGCATCAATATTAATTTTGTAGAAGATAAAAGCGACCATCTATTTGTGCGCACTTATGAACGCGGTGTAGAAAACGAGACGTACGCTTGCGGAACTGGCGTAACAGCTGTTGCTTTAGCAAATGCGATTGCCAAAAACCAAAAAGGTAAAATTGAAACCCCCATAAAAGTTTTAGGCGGCGAATTGAATATCCGTTTCGAATACGATGGAAAAAAATTCACAAATATATTTTTAGAAGGACCAGCTAAGATGGTTTTTGAAGGGGAATTGGAGATATAAACTCAAGTTTAATAAACTTCTTAAATCTATATTCTTTTTTTAAAATCTAAATGCTAACAGCTGGTGTTTTAAATTATTTTAAATCTTCGTAATCCACAAAATCACCAGCATTGTCCAATTTTGGCTTTTTCCTTTCCTTCGGCGGAACATAGTCTACAGATATAGTG
>JBKJLB010000248.1:0-3024 GCA_046597075.1 Pelobium sp. | reverse complement strand
AAGATTCCTAAAATTTTCTCGGCATTAAAATAGCGATCTGCAATAAGCCCAATAATAAATGGTGCAATGATAGCCCCAAAAGATTGTGTAGAAAATGCAGATGCCGTTTGGGTACCACTAGCGTTTAAATTTCCGCTTAAAAAAGTCCCCAAAGTAACAAACCATGCTCCCCAAATAAAAAATTCGAGGAACATCATTAAAGATAATTTAAACCGAACGCTGGTATTCATGTATAAAAGTTTTAGGTTAAGATCTGTGATTTATAATTTTTTAATCATCATGTTTTTAAACCATACTTCATTTCCATGATCCTGAAAAACAATTTTTCCTGTTCTTTCTTTACCAAAACTTGGCATATCTTTAAATTTACTAGCCGCAACCATTTTATTCCAGTCATCAGTCCACATGGTGGTAGAAACAACAGTTTCGCCATTGAGTATAAAATCTAATTTCCCGTTATTCGAAATAATTTCGGCATGGTTCCATTCTAAAGCTGGCTTTACCATCTCTTTATTACAAGAAATTAAATCATATAAATCACCTGCTCTGTGTTTAATAATTTTAGCATCTGGGTGACCATTATTATCTAAAACTTGCATCTCTGGACCTGTAAAATAAGGTTGAGGATATTTTGCAAAATCATCATTCACATGAAACATTACGCCAGAATTTCCATTTGCTGATATCTTCCAATCGTACATTAAGTGAAAATTTTCAAAACCTTCATTAGTGGTTAAATCGCCTCTTTCTGTTGCATCAGGATTAAAATGAAGAATCCCATCATTTACTGTCCAAGAATTACCCACGGTTGTTTTTCCGTAGGTATGAAAATTAGATGTCCCATTATTCAATAAATCATCAAACCCTTTCAAAGTCTTTTGCTGGGAATTACATCCTAGTGAAATAGCACAGATTACTGTGTAAGTAAGTATTTTCTTCATCTTCTTATTTATTTTAAACTTAAAATATATTGAACCATTAACTCAGCATCTGCTTGCGCAATTTGAGGATGCGCTGTCATGGGTATCTCGCCCCAAACGCCACCTCCGCCGTTGATAATTTTACCGGCCAATAGTTTAACATTATCTGCTGTGGCGGTATATTTTTTTGCAACGTCTACATAGGATGGTCCTACTAGTTTTTCTTGTTCTTTATGGCATCCTAAACAATCGGATTTAGCAATTAATTCTTTACCTCCAGCAAAATTGCTGCTTGCTGTTTTTTCCTCTTTTGCTGTTGATGTATCAGCTTCTGATGAGGAACCAGATCCTCCGCAGGCAACAATAAACGTACTTGCCGCTGCAATAATGTAAATCCTTATTTTCATCTTATATACCTAATAGTTTTTTATTATAATTTTGGTCTCCACTAGCAGAAGCAAAATCATCAAAAGCCTTTTCTGTGATGTTAATGATGTGATTCTTGATAAATTCAGCTCCTTCTCTAGCTCCATCTACTTGGTTTTTAATGGCACATTCCCATTCCAAAACTGCCCATCCTTCAAAACCATATTGTGTTAATTTACTAAAAATAGATTTAAAATCTACCTGACCATCTCCTAAAGAACGAAACCTACCTGCTCTGTCTATCCAGTTTTGATAACCTCCATAAACACCCTGTCTTCCGGTTGGATTAAATTCAGCATCCTTCACATGAAACATTTTGATTCTTTCGTGATAGATGTCTAAAAATTCTAAATAGTTTAAACATTGAAGAACGGAATGAGAAGGATCAAAAAGAATACAGGCTCTTGGATGATTATTCACCTCTTCCAAAAACATTTCATAAGTAATCCCGTCATGTAAATCTTCACCTGCATGTAATTCAAAACAAGCATCTACACCATTTTCATCAAATACATCTAATATAGGTTTCCAACGTCGGGCTAATTCTTTAAAACCAGTTTCTACCAAGTTTTGTGGTCTTTGAGGCCAAGGATATACAAACGGCCATAATAAAGCACCGCTAAAAGTTGCATGCGCATTCAACCCAAGATTTTTGGATGCCTGTGCAGCATACTTTAATTGTTGAATAGCCCATTCTGTTCTCTCTTTTGGATGACCATGCAATTCCTTTGGGGCAAAAGCATCAAATATAGTATCATAAGCAGGATTTACTGCAACAAGCTGCCCTTGTAAATGTGTAGAAAGCTCAGTGATTTCTAAACCAGTAGCATTTATTCTTCCCTTTAAATCATCTGCATAATCTTTACTCTCCGCAGCTAATTTTAAGTCAATAAAACGAGGATCTAATGTAGGTATTTGTATCCCTTTAAAACCTAAATCGCTGGCCCAATTGCACATGCTTTCCAAGTTATTATACGGGGCGTCGTCACTTATAAATTGTGCTAAAAATAGCCCTGGACCTTTAATTGTTTTCATGCTCACTTTCTATATTTAACCATTTTTCTTCGCTCTTCCCTGATGCTATAACTGCATCAACAAATCGCATCCCCCTAATACCGTCCTCTACACTTGGGTAATCCAATGCCTCTTTTGTTGGTTTTTCATCTTTTAAATCTGCCAAAATACAATTCGCAAAATTGCGATATAAATTAGCAAATGCTTCTAAATATCCTTCTGGATGACCTGCTGGAGTACGAGAATTTTCTTGCGCATAAGATCCTACATAAGGTGTCCCTGTTCTAAATATCTGAGCTGGTTTATCCAGATAATTTAACAACAAAGTATTGGCATCACACTGTTGCCACTGCAGGCCTCCTTTTTCGCCGTAAACCCTAATTTTTACGTTATTCTCTTCTCCTGCTGCAATTTGGCTAGCCATTAATACGCCAGATGCACCATTATTAAACTTTAATAATACAGCGCCATCGTCATCTAACCTTCTGCCGGGCACTACGGTATTAACATCTGCGCATAATTTTGTGACTGTTAATCCCGAAACATATTCAGCCAAATTAAAAGCATGAGTACCAATATGTCCCATTGCACCTGCAATGCCGCTTTTTTGGGGATCTGTACGCCAGTCGGCTTGTTTATTTGCAATTTCTTTACTCAACCATCC
>JBKJLB010000223.1:0-2622 GCA_046597075.1 Pelobium sp. | reverse complement strand
CAACATAAAGGCGAATAATGTACCTATACTCGTCATGTCACCAACAATATCGCCAGGAACAAAAGCAGCAAACAAACCAACTAACACTAAAATTAATAAGTTGGCTTTATAAGGAGTTTTGAATTTAGGGTGTAAATCACTAAACATTTTTGGCATTAAGCCATCAGCACTCATAGCGTAGAAAACTCTTGATTGACCTAATAACATCACTAAAATAACGGATGAAAAACCAAATAGAATAGCTACCGTAACATATTTAGCTAACCAAGCATAACCAATCATATATTTGTTGATGGCAAAAGCCACAGATGCTTCTCTGCCTGTAGTTCTAAAATCTTCTACAGTTGCTACACCTGTTAATACGTGAGAGAACAAAACATATAAGATAGTACAAACCACTAAAGAACCTAAAATACCAATAGGCATATCTTTTTTTGGATTTTTAGCTTCTTGAGCTGTTGTGCTCACTGCATCAAAACCAATAAAAGCAAAGAAAACTACACCAGCAGCACCTAAAATACCCATAATGCCTCCGTAATCATAAGTAATTCCTTGATGATCAGAATAGGTAGTCGCTTCTGGAATATATGGAGTATGGTTAACTGGATTGATAAACTGCCATCCAATAACAATAATTAATATAACAATAGAAACTTTTACGATTACTATTATTCCATTTACCAATGCTGATTCTTGCGTACCCTTAATTAAAAGTAAGGTTAAAACAGAGACAATAAACAAAGCTGGTAAATTGACGATGCCATGTTGTGTACCATCTAAGCTATGCTGAAATGGTGAGTGGCACCATTCATAAGGAATGGGCGACATATGCAGCACCTCTACCAGTAAGTTGTTGAGATACTCACTCCATGCAATGCCTACTGTTGCAGCACCCACTGCGTATTCTAAAATTAAATCCCAACCAATAATCCAGGCTACTAATTCGCCCATGGTTGCATAACTATAAGTATAAGCACTACCAGCAATTGGAATTGAAGAAGAAAGCTCGGCATAGCAAAGTCCAGCTAGTGCACAACCAATGGAAGCAATAATAAACCCTATTGTTACAGATGGGCCAGCGTGTTGTGCAGCGGCAGCAGCAGTTCTAACAAAAAGTCCAGCACCAATAATTGCCCCAATACCTAAAGCTACTAATGAGCTTGCAGTTAGGGTTCTTTTTAAGGTTTTTTCTGATTCAGCAGCGTCTAAAAGCAGCTGAGTGATAGATTTTTTTACAAATAAACTCATTTAAGAATTGTTGTTTAGTTAAAGTTTAAATCAAATTTTTTTTTCTTTAAAAAAACTAAGTTATTAAAATTTGCTTTAGCATAAAGGTTTTTTGAAAAAGCTTTGAAGATTTTACAATAAAAAATTACCCAGATTACGTTAAATTAGATTTTTTGATGTTTATTAGAAGATTAATTAGTAATCTATTTCTTGCTTAATAAGGTAAGTGTCCTTTGAAACTCTCGCTGATAGTCAGCCTTTATAAAAAGCTTTCTATTTAAATATGGATGAATAAAACTCAATTCAGCAGCATGAAGCATCATGGTATCCATATTAAACTCATGCTTAAAATATCGATTTTGTTTATTGCACCCATGTGGCCGGTCGCCAATAATTGGATGCATTACATGAGCTAGATGTTTTCTAATCTGATGCATTCGTCCAGTTTGTGGATGAGCTTCTACCAATGAATACCTAGAAGTTGGATGTTGCCCTATTTCGAATGGTACTTCAAAATGTTGTAGGAGTTTTACTTTAGTAAAAGCCTCTTGTATAGCTCCATTTTCTTTTTTTAAAGGATAATCAATTTCTAATTCATCAGGAAAGTAACCACGAACAATTGCTGAGTATTTTTTTTCAATTTGATTTTCTCTAAATAATGCTTGCAGTAATTTGTTAGCTTCTTGGTTTAAAGCAAATAGTAAAATGCCGCCAGTTTTACGGTCTAAACGATGTGCAGGCCAAACATTTTGACCAATTTGATCTCGCAACATTTGTAATGCAAATTCTTCTGCATCACGAGCAATTGATGATTGATGTACCAATAAACCGTGTGGCTTATTTATAGCCACCATATAATCATCCTGATAAAGAATTTCTAACATTTTTTATGCAAAATACTGTGATCAAAGCGCCAAAAGCGTAATTATTATCGACAAAGATAATTAAGTCTTTTGCTTCTTCTTTTTTGCAGCGGGGAAAAGAATATTATTTAATATCAATCGATAACCAGGAGAATTTGGATAAAGATTTAAATCGGTAGGGGGGTCACCCACTAAATGTTGATAATCTTCCGGATCGTGTCCGCCGTAAAAAGTCCATTGCCCCTTTCCAAACTCACCATGAATATATCTGGCTTCACTGGCAGATTTCAATTCGCCCATTACCAAAACATTAGGTTTTAATAGTGATGCTTTAAAGGCTGTGGTTTGCCCCATAAATCCTTTAATTACTTTTTCGTGATTTTGGGTCAGCATGGTTGGTACGATATCCCATTTTGCAGAAAAATCAAAAAGAGTAAAGAAATCGGACTCGAAAACTGTACCGCTTGATATTTCGGGCCGGGCATCAATAGTCGAAAATTCATTATTTGTAGGATTTAGATCGAGCTTAAAA
>JBKJLB010000173.1:0-3792 GCA_046597075.1 Pelobium sp. | reverse complement strand
GAGGTAAAAGTTACCACTGGCCAAAATTTAGCATAACTTAATTCAAAAGAGTGAATATCTTCTGGCTTTAAATTGGGATTTCCTATTTGAATGTTATACCTATCGTCAACATCAGGGAAAGGATTTACTTGCCATCCTCTTGGTCTGTTTACTCTTCTACTATAGCTCAATTGAAGTTGATTGTCTCCTTCAAATTTTTGGGTTAAAAAAACACTAGGATAAACTCTAAAATAATCTAAACTACCTGGACTAGTTAATAACCCACCACTAATAGTTGTGCCCGTGATGGAAGTATTTAAATAAGCCTGCTCGGCCCTTAATCCAAACTGAAAACCAAAATTTTTGGAAATCTGGTTTTGATAATTTAAATACCCAGCATGTACAATATCCTCTAATTTGAACAAGCTACTCAGCGTATTATCTCTTAGGTAAGTGCTGCTATTAAAATTTAATGTGTCTGATTGTTGATCAACTGAATTGTATTTTAAGGTACTTCTGTATCCTAATTCTAATTTGCTATCCTTATTTAATGGTTTTGAATAATCTGCCTGTATGTTGTAGGTTGTATTTCCTTCACCCACTAAATTTCTTCGGTTTGATGCTGGTCTGATATCAGACGAATTTCCGTTTCTATCGAAATAATTTTGAAGAATTTTCTCGTTTTGGTCTTGACTTTCATTCCCGTAACTCAAACTAGCGGTTAAAACTTCTTTTGGATTCTTTTTGAATTTATGAGAAAAATCAGCGTTTAAATCGTAACCGTTTTCTTTTTCGGTTTGGTCATTACTGCCAACTCCAAAATCTCGTTTGCTGCTATTTTGAAAATAAAATAACTGATTGATATCTTCTGTTCCACCTTGGTTTCTAAAACTTAGATTAGATGATAAACCAAATTGAGTATTATCATTAAAAGAATATGCTCCACCTAATTTTATAGTATGTCCACCTCGATCTCGGTTGTATTTTGAGGAAGAGTTTAAACTTGGTGTATTTAAATTACTAAACTGCGTATTGGTTGTTCCATTGCCAACTCTAGAGCCATCTCTGTAGCTATAACTCGTATTCAAATCCCACTTTTCATTTTTAAAGTTGATACTGGTATTGCCGCTATAGTTTTGATAACGACCAGCAGAAACAGCAACATTTCCATTAATACCTAGCCGTACATTTTTCTTTAAAACGATATTTATAATACCCGATTGACCTTCAGGATCATATTTAGCAGATGGATTGGTAATTAACTCTACCTTATCTATAGCACTTGCCGGAAGGGATTGCAACAATGCTGTAATGTCTCCACCACCAAATGATGAAGGCTTTCCATCAATCATGATTTTGACATTACTTGTACCCCTTAAACTTACGTTTCCGTCAAGATCAACCTGTACTGATGGAACAGTTGCTAATAAATCCGTAGCAGAGCCACCTTGAGAAATTAAACTTTGGTCGGCATTAAAAATCTTTCTGTCAATACCTAATTGTATGGCATCTTTTCTAGCTGTCACCACAACCTCGTTTAATACAGAATTAGCACTTTTCTTTAATTTTAATGGCCCTAAATTTATTACAGCTTGATTTTTAGCCACAACAATTGGTTGTGAAAAATTAGCGTATCCAATAAAACTTATTTTTATTAAATAATTTCCAGCCTCAATATTATCAAATATGAATTTTCCGTCTAAATCGGTTTGACTGCCCCTAACTGGAGAATTATCTTTGGCATTTAACAGATTTACTGTTGAAAAGCCTAACGCATTTCCACCTTTTTCATCAACTGCAATACCTAATATTTTTGTTCCTTTTGTTTCCGTATTGAAAGTGTTTTGAGCTTTCGCAGAAAGCGCAACAACAAATACAATCAATAAAGCTAAAATCTTGAATTTCATTTTATATTTTGTCTATATTAAGTGCAAACCACAAAGGTGAGTCCGTGTTTTACATATTGACCACTAGTAACCATATTATTACAGTAAAAATGACCTATACAGCAGAATTAATAGCCGAATCAATGAGCTATGAATACTACAGAAATCTAATCGATAACTTGCTTGAAGTTGATAAAACTACCGGGCTTACCCATACAGCAGCATTCATTCATTACACCAAAATGAATGTCCAAAGAATGAAAAGACTAGATAAGACAACCCTATTGAATGATGATTTAGTACATTCAATAAGTCAAATAAAAGAAACATGCACTTGGCTAATTATCACCGAGGCTTGGTGTGGAGATGCCGCTCAAATTGTCCCCATTATTAATAAAATGGCAGATGCTTCAGCCGGGAAAATATTATTAAAATTTATCTTGAGAGATGAACACTTAGATATTATGGATGCGCATTTGACAAACGGAACTAGAGCAATTCCAAAAATCATTATCTTAGATAAAAGCCTAAATGAAATTACCAATTGGGGACCAAGACCCAAAACTTTACAAGCAATGGTGAAAGATTGGATGAAAGATCCTGAGTTGACTCATGAAGATTGGTCAGAAAAAGTTCATGCATGGTATGCGAAAGATAAAACTCAAGAAATTCAAAGAGAAATAAAAGGAATCATCGATGAAAGAATGCTCTAATCTACAGAAACGGTTAAGCCCTCTTGTTGTAATATTTTACGATAAACTTCCATTTCGGTAAAAGAACCTTCTAATACAGCACATTTACCTTCATTATGTACAGTAAAAGCAATTTTCTCTGCTTGGTTTTCAGAATAGTCTAAATATTTCATCAAACAGTAAATTACATGCTCAAAAGTGTTTATTTCATCATTCCATAAAATTAAACGATGCATAACTTTTAACGAACTCAATATTTCATCAAGTGTAAATGTCTCTTCTTGAACTTGAGTATCTCCCATATGTTTAATCATATCCCAAAAATAAAACAACAAAGCAATATTTTATAAATAATAACCATTTATAAATATTGGCTTACTATTTGTCTTTAACTCTAAAAAAAATAAACATCATGAATTTAAAAAGAACATTTGGTACAATCTTAACTATTTTAGGGATTATTGGATTAATTTATACAGCAGTTTGCGTGTTACAAAACTCAAGTGACGTAAAATCGCTATTGGTATTTGGGATATTAGGAATTATTTTCTTCGTAACAGGTATCAGCTTGGTTAGAACCACAAAAGACGAAGCTTAGAAGTAAATTAAAATTTAAAGGAAAGTATTTAGTTTTCCTTTAAATTATTTTTTAAAGACTCTAATATTCTTCCGCCTTTATAAAAATATCTTTGCCAGTATGGCTCGTCAAGATTACTAATCATCACACCTCTGCTTGTAGATGCGTGTGCAAATTTATTATCGCCAATATAAACGCCTACATGACTAATTGATTTACTATGAATCTTAAAGAATACAAGATCACCCTCTTTTAAATCAACTTTGCTTATTGGGTTAACCATACTAAAAATATTTCTAGAATTGCTTCCAATAATGGTATTAAAAGTTTTGTCGTAAAGTTTGTATGCGAAACCTGAACAATCAATTCCTTTTTTGCTATCTCCGCCTACACGATACCGCGTTCCTAACCAATCATAAATAAATTGGTACATTTTTGTATTGCTTGTTGCAGATATTGCAACACCCATTACCTGGGAAAAAAATTGACTTGCTAAGTTATCGGGATCAGAGACTTCTGCCTTTGGATTGCTATTTGAAGTGGTTTGATTTGTATTTTGGGCGCTTGCGGTAAAAAAACCTAAGACTATCAGCAATAAAACTAAACTTTTCTTCATTGAAATCTAAATTTACGTTGTTGATTTAAAAAATCTCGAACG